>NZ_DBMACH010000003.1:0-280460 GCF_057861365.1 Enterocloster sp. | reverse complement strand
TTTTCCTTTCCCACAACTGCCAGACCAATTCACCACAAATGAGCCGCCAGTCATGTAATAGTATTAGGCGGTAGAAACCACCCTCTACATATTACATCTTGATTGACAATGCTGTTGCTGTCCCCGTCCAATGCGTCCTCTTGACTTAAACGGGCGTATAATGCGGTTATCTGTTCGGGCTTATATGTATTTGCTGTCATGTTCATTCCTCCTGTAATGAACGCCCGACAGACAGGTTGCTATCTTCATTATAGCGGACTTCTTTTCCTTTGTCAGTAGGCGCTTTGAGATTTTCTGATTTTATGAGCCGCTTCATCTTTTCAAAAAGCGGTTCAGAGCCGCCGCAAGAGGTAGACACTTCATAGAATGTGCCGCCGATTTTATAAATCACTGTTTCATCTGCCGGATTTCCCTGTTTCTGCCTATCATCTGTTGTATCTTGTTCTTGTTTCCGTTCCATTCCTTTCCCGTCCTTTCTTTGATTTGTAATGTGATAAGTTTCGTAGCAAGCATAGAAAAAGAGTACTCTTTTCCGAAAATGCCCTGCATTTTGCTTGTTGGGAAGTATCCCAAACCCTCTGATTTTCCTCTCACTACCTACAACACCGAGCAGAGCGATTTTGCCGAAGTTTTGAGAGAAAATTTTGAAAAAGTTTTTCTTATCTCTTATTACGGAAAAGTTTCTGAAATGCCAAATAAATAACCGTTTAGGAAAAAATAATTTCAAGTATCACAACTTAAAATCCTCCTCAAACTTGACACTGTAAAGTTTAGGTTTTATAATATAGACAGTGTAAAGATTGGAGGACTTAGCATGGCACAGAAACGACAGACTTATCATCATAAAGACTTGCGAAACGCTTTAATCGAAGCAGGTATTCAGCTTGTAAGTACAGAGGGAGTAAATGCTTTTTCTTTGAGAAAGGTAGCTGCGGCGTGTGGGGTCAGCCATGCTGCCCCTTACAGCCATTTTCAAAATAAAGAAGAACTGCTTGAAGCAATGCAATTATTTATCACAGATAGATTTTCTAAACAATTAGAAAGTACCGTTCAAAAGAATAATAATGTCGCAGAAATATTGAAAGATATGGGGATAGCCTATGTATCTTTCTTTGTAGAGAACCCTGCTTATTTTCAATTTTTATATTCTCAATCCAATATAAAAATTGACTTATCGTTATCAATACCAGACGACCAAAACTATAAACCTTATATTATCTATAAAAATATTGTAAGTAAATTATTAGGGCAGACGCACTATTCGGAAGAAAAGCAAAATGATATTATCATAACCATTTGGGCTTTTATACATGGCGTTACTTCATTAGCCACCATGAATAATGTAAATTATGATAATGATTGGAGAGAGAAGGTCATTGATTTTATGGACGTTTTTCAACTTTCCTTTTTAGATAATACGGGAGAAAAAATATGATAGGGATTTATTTTAGCGGAACAGGAAATACAAAATATTGTTTAGAAAACTTTGTTGCTCTATATGATAGGAATATTGAAATAACCCCTTTAGAAGATACAGGTACAATGGAAAAAGTTACATATCATAAAGACATTATTTTTGCTTATCCAATCTATTACAGTAATTTGCCTAAAATTGTACGGGATTTTATCTGCGAAAATTCTGATATATGGAAAGGAAAACGTGTTTTCATTATTGCAACAATGGGACTGTTTAGCGGCGATGGTGCGGGCGTATCTGCAAGATTGTTCGAGAGATACGGCGCACAGGTATGGGGTGGACTTCATCTGAAAATGCCGGATTGTATTTGTGATGTAAAAGCCTTAAAGTGTACTCCGGCTCAAAATAAGCAAATTGTTATACAAGCAGAAGAACGCATAAAATCAGCGGTGTGTAATTTGAAAAATGGTACTCCAACTAAAGACGGTTTGGGATTTTTATGCCATATTGCAGGGCTTTTGGGACAGCGGCTTTGGTTTTACCATAAAACACAAGAATATTCAAACAAAATACAGATAGATACCGACGCTTGTATAAAGTGCGGGAAATGTGCATTGGTGTGTCCTATGAATAATTTGTCATTATCCAAATGTAAGATTGTAGCAAACGGACGGTGTACCTTATGTTATCGGTGCGTAAATCAATGTAGCGAGAAAGCAATTACTATTTTGGGGAAACAAGTGATTTTCCAATACTCTGTTTATGATTTCCATTGAAAGCCTTTTCCGTTCCGTTCTTTTCCATTCCGGCGGCTCTGCCGCTTTGCTTTGCCCCCAAGGAGAGGGATTAGGGAAAGGATAGGAAGGGAATGTGTAAAACGCTTAGATGATATTTTATACTTCTACCCTCAAAAATGACGTTCTATTGCGTAACAAAGTGAAGATAGAAAAACAGAGAGCCGACCACTATTGAAAGTGATTAACTCTCTGTTTGCACCCTGTCTGTCAGCGTTAGTTATAAGTTGTTGTGAATACTTCCTTATCAGCGTAAAACTAAGTGTTTTGATTATTTTTGCTGGGCGATGTCCCACGGCTAGGGTGACGAAAGTCCACATAAAAGAAAAATGATACGTCCCAGCATTAAAAAGGGGGCATTTAAAAGATGAGCAAACGACGTATTTTGGTTTTTATTTTTTTAGTGCTGCTTGAGATTTTCTATTCATCTGTATATATAAGTGAACACAAACGTCCTCTGGAAATACTGGAATTTCAAAAGGATGGGAAGCCCATAGAAGATGCAGATGAGATTCCTCAGGAAGCAAAGGCGCTGATGGAAGAATACAGAGAAGCAAAACAGAGTGAGCTTCTGTACATAAAGGTTTCCAGGATAATGTCAGTTTTCGTGCTGGTTTCTCTGGTTATCTGCTATATCCGCAATGATAAGACCGAAAAGCAGAAAAAAGATCGGATACCATAAAGTTGTCAATTTCATATACGAAAGAAGGAACGGTTATGAAGAAAAAAGCAACCACAGCAGCTATTATAATTGGAACGGCATTATCCGTTTCACTCCCCGTCTACGGTGCACAGTGGAAGCAGGACAGTACGGGCTGGTGGTATGAGCAGGATAATGGTTCTTATCCAGCCGGCGGTTGGGAGCTGATTTCTGGAAACTGGTATTATTTTAATGGATCAGGCTACATGCAGGCCGGGTGGATTGAGTCGAATGGAGAATGGTATTACTGTGCGCCTACAGGCGAAATGCTGCATGATACCACTCAGACAATAGACGGGGTATCATATACGTTTCAGTCCAGCGGAGCATGGCTGCAGCAGGAAACAGCCCCGGCGGTATCCATTACAAAGGAGCAGGCAGAGCAATGGTTTTATGCGACGTATGCAATCATTGCAAATGAAACGGGATGGAATCAGGAGTATTTTGTAAGCACCCCGGAAAAATACGCGGGTGATGCCAGGACCAGGCTGGAAATGGCATGGGGGATAACAGACCGCGCATCTGCTGATTCTACTATTAACTGGATTTTGACCTCAGGCCACCGCTCCGGATTTCAGGAAGAAATGGGATTGCTTTTTTATATGGGATACCTGAATGGAACGGAACAGCAGATCGAGGAGCAGTATAAGGATAATGAATTCGTTAAGGATATGCTCCTTGCGTATAAACGCGGAGGAGAAGGAGCAATCGACGGCTGGGATTACTGCAGGGCCATGCAGGTATTGAGAGAGTGTTATCTGGCAGAGTATTATACGGAGACAGAAATGCTGGATCAGATGCTCTCAGCCGCAAAAACGATCCAGGCACGTTTTGTCTCATGGGATGATATGACGGAGAGCTATATGAGAGGATATGAGTATTGGAACAACTCGCCGGATAAGTACAAGACGAGGAAAAACCTGTATAAGAAGCTGAAACAGGAGACCTCCTTCTATGCGGTAGACTGGAATCTGCCATTGGGAAAAGCGTGGTAGGAAGTGCTTATAATAACAAAATACCGTTACCAGAGATTTGCATTATAAAATATGGTGTATCGAAAATGGTGAATTTTCACATGATACGTGGTATAAGTTGATGATTGTATCTTTGGGGACAAAATATCAAAAACTTCTTAATGAAATATTATCATAGATATGCAGCAGTCATGCTTACTGAATAATCTGTTTTATCATCACTTATTGGAAAGCGGAGTTGATGCTGACCATATCATTCGCATTGCTTTTGACTCAGCCGATGATCTTTATCTGATTGGCGAAAGCCTGATTCAGATTGAAAAGGAAAAGCGTGGAGTTGACCCTGAAAAGTTCATGGCATATATCCGTTCCAAAGTTGCAGGTGAAGGAATGTATTATCTGCTGCTTGATGAAATTCAGATGCTGGATTGTTTTGAAGCTGTTCTGAATGGTTATCTTCGTAAAGATAATATGGATGTATTTGTGACTGGAAGTAACGCAAAACTCCTGTCCAAAGATATAGCTACCGATTACAACGGTGATAAGTACATGGGATTATCTGAATATATGCTATACGGCGGTATCCCTCTGGTTGTCCTTCGTGAGGGAGCAAACGATAAGGCAGCTGCATTACAGAATCTGTTCAATGAGATTTATCTTAGAGATATTACCAAACGTAACCGAGTGAAGAACATTGGAGAACTGGAAGATCTGCTGAATATTCTTTCTTCTGCCATTGGTTCGCTGACCAATCCGGAAAAACTGAAGAATACGTTCAAGACGATAAAGAAATCCAGAATCACTTCCGCTACCATTAAGAAATATCTGGATTATTTTGAGGATTCTTTTCTGATTGAATCAGCACAAAGATATGATATTAAAGGAAAGGCATATATCGAAACTCCAAAGAAATCGGAACGAACCCGTGGCAGAACCAGAACCCGGAGTGGGAGACTACGGAGCGGAACTTCATTTATGATGACAACGGGCAGCTTATAAAGTGCACGGAGAGCAGGGGGCAGTTTGACAAGGCCACCTATACTTATGAGTATGACGAGGCCGGGAACCGCACCTTCGCAAAGAAAGAGAAGCTTTACAGCTATCTGGAGTCCTGGCAGATCCGAAATCAATGGCGTAAAATATTCGGATACAGAGAGATCATAGCGGATGGAGTACCGGAAATAGAGGAGTATATGAACATGGTGTTTCCAGATATGGAAGAAAATGAGCTCTTTAAAAACGAACTGCTGGAGATTGTGGTGGATGTAACAGGATTCCTTCCGGAGACTGCGTAAAAGCAAAAGAACAGATGTTCACTGCTTCTGTACTTTTGAAAGAACTTGTGATATAGTAGACGCAAAGAGTCTACTGTCAATGGCAGTCGCCAAATGCCTGCAAGCAGTCACTTGACTCGTTGCTTTGTGGTATACGAAAGTGCAATGTCTGAGTCCTTTTTATATGGTTTGTTCCTGTTTCGTCCATATAGAATTACATGGGTACGGCAGGTTGCAAAAAAAGCAGATTGTGAACAAAATTCGTCGTGGGCCTATTTTGCCGCAATCTGAGAAAGCGCCACGACGAAAATGAAAAGTTCCTTGACGAATTTTTGCCTTATAGGCGTCCTTTTTTACTTTGAAATCTGGAGGTGGATTTTATGCAAAATGAACAAAAAATCTTCAAATTACATTCCGAATACGCCCCCACCGGCGACCAGCCCCAGGCCATTGAGGCGTTGGTCAAAGGGTTCCAGGAAGGCAATCAATTCCAGACTTTACTAGGGGTTACGGGTTCCGGAAAGACCTTTACCATGGCTAATGTGATTGCCCAGTTAAATAAGCCGACTTTGGTAATAGCGCACAATAAGACCTTAGCAGCACAGCTCTATGGTGAGTTCAAAGAGTATTTTCCGGGTAACGCAGTGGAATACTTTGTATCCTATTATGACTACTACCAGCCCGAGGCCTACGTTCCCTCCACGGACACCTACATTGAAAAGGACTCCGCCATCAACGATGAGATCGACAAGCTGCGCCATTCGGCTACAGCAGCTCTTTCCGAGCGCAGCGATGTGATCATCGTGGCATCTGTATCCTGTATTTACGGTCTGGGAAGTGCCATTGATTATCAGGAGATGGTTATTTCACTGAGACCGGGGATGGAAAAGGACCGGGATGATGTGATCCGCAAGCTGATCGAAATCCAGTATGACCGCAATGACATGGACTTTAAGCGGGGAAGCTTTCGGGTCAAGGGTGATGTTCTGGACATTTATCCGGCCTACTCAGACGGTCAGGCCTTCCGGGTGGAATTTTTTGGGGATGAGGTAGACCGGATCATGGAAATTGATACCGTGACTGGAGAGGTGAAGGCCCAGCTGGGGCATGTGGCGATTTTTCCGGCATCTCATTATGTGGTTCCCAAGGAAAAGATGATGGAGGCCACGGAACATATTTTAGAGGAATTAAAGGAGCGTGTATCATTTTTTAAGAGTGAGGATAAGCTGTTAGAGGCTCAGAGGATTTCCGAACGCACGAATTTTGATGTGGAAATAATGCGGGAGACAGGCTTTTGTTCTGGTATTGAAAATTATTCCAGACATTTGACGGGAACAGCACCGGGAGAGCCTCCCTGTACCCTGATTGATTATTTCCCCAAAGACTTTCTCATTATTGTAGATGAGTCCCACATCACTCTGCCTCAGGTACGGGGCATGTATGCGGGAGACCGTTCCAGAAAAATGACGCTGGTGGACTATGGGTTCCGCCTTCCTTCTGCCCTGGACAACCGTCCTTTAAATTTTTCGGAATTTGAAAGCAAGATTGATCAGATGCTGTTTGTATCAGCTACGCCCTCTGTCTATGAACAGGAGCATGAGCTGATGCGGGTGGAGCAGATCATCCGTCCGACCGGGCTTCTGGATCCGGAAATATTTGTCCGTCCTGTGGAGGGGCAGATTGACGATCTGATTTCAGAGGTGAACAAGGAGGTGGCAGGCCATCATAAGGTTCTGATCACTACTTTGACAAAGCGGATGGCAGAGGATCTTACCGATTATATGCGGGAAGTGGGAATTCGGGTGAAATATCTCCATTCCGATATTGATACCTTAGAGCGTGCGCAGATCATCCGGGATATGCGCCTGGATGTGTTTGACGTGCTTGTAGGGATTAATCTTTTAAGAGAGGGCCTTGATATACCGGAGATTACGCTGGTGGCGATTCTGGATGCGGACAAGGAAGGTTTTCTCCGTTCAGAAACCTCACTTATTCAGACAATTGGCCGTGCGGCACGGAATTCTGAGGGTCATGTGATCATGTATGCCGATACCATCACAGATTCCATGCGGGTGGCGATTGAGGAGACGAAACGCCGCCGTCAGATCCAGCAGAGATATAATGAGGAGCATGGCATTACGCCTACAACCATTAAAAAGGCAGTAAGAGACCTGATCACCATTTCAAAGGCCGTGGAAAATGACAGTTTCGCAGATACGAAGGATCCGGAATCTATGGATGAGAAGGAACTTAAAAAGCTTTCAAAGGAACTGGAAAAGAAGATGCGTCAGGCAGCAGCCGAGTTAAACTTTGAGGAGGCGGCTCGGCTCAGAGACCGTATGGTGGAAGTGAAAAAGCTGCTTTTGGATATGGAATAGTCTGGGAACCGGTTGGGGCTGTAAGGAATTGTAAACTCTTTGTAAGAATTATGAAATTGCATAAATCCAAACTTTCCTTTATAATAAAATCATACAAAAGAAACAAAACGAATCTTAAATATAAGGAGGAGAGGTATATGTATACAAAGAAAATGTTTTCCCTGGCAATGGCAGCGTTTTTGTCAGCTATGGCTGTATTTCCGGTCTATGCGGGCACGGAGAAGATCGATACAGTGCGTTTGGAATTTTCTTATGATAAGGAGCCGGAGAGCGGAGATGATATTGGTGATATCAGCGTAAGGGCCAGAGACGATTCATATGATGTGGATTCCGTAGAGTACACGAATCTGGAGGATAAGGATGTCTGGACGGTAGGAGATGTTCCCGAGGTAAAGGTAGAACTTTCTGCTTCTGAGGGATACCGTTTTTCCTATACCAGCAAGAGCCACTTTAAGATAAGCGGCTGTGACGCTGAGTTTAAAAAGGCAAAAATTTATGATGACGGCGATTATATGGAAGTGACGGTAGAGCTGGACCGTATCGGAGGCAAGCTGGAGGCTGCTGATAATCTGGACTGGAATGACAGCACGGCTGAGTGGGACGAGGTAGAGGGTTCCAAGAGCTATGATGTAAAGCTGTTAAGAGATGACAAAACGGTTACAACTGTCAATACATCTAATACGTATTTTGACTTTTCCGGATATTTTAATAAAGAAGGAGATTATACCTTCCGTGTGAGAGCTATTGCAAGCTATAATGACAAGGCAGGCGAGTGGTCTGAGGATTCTTCTTCCCTGTATGTAGATGAGGATGAGGCAGGTTCTTACGGTGGAAGCGGACGCTGGGTACAGGAAGGCGGACGCTGGTGGTATTCTTACTCTACAGGCGGTTATCCGGCAGATGGCTGGAAACAGATCGATGGAGTGTGGTATCTCTTTGACCGTTCCGGATATATGCTTACTGGCTGGCAGAAGGTAGACCGTCAGTGGTATTATCTTGGTTCCAATGGTGCTCTTACAACCGGCTGGCAGAATGTAAACGGACAGTGGTATTATCTCAATGGAAGCGGTGAGATGCAGACGGGCTGGCAGTATGTAAGCGGCAGATGGTATTATTTAAACAGCAGCGGCGTAATGCAGACAGGATGGCTGGAGCAGAACGGACAGTGGTATTATCTGGATGGAAGCGGCGCTATGACAACCGGATGGCAGTCTGTGAATGGCAGATGGTACTATATGGGCGGAAGCGGAGTGATGTTTAGAAATACCTGGACACCGGATGGAAGATATGTAGACGGATCGGGAGCCTGGGTTCAGTAAGGATTGTATAAAGGATAGGTAAAAAGAGGAGCTGCTGTAACGGATGAAAGGGTTCGTACAGCAGCTCCTTTTGTATGCTTTAATTGAGGGGAAGCATGCAGGAAGATACGATCTCAATCGAATCAGATCTCCGGCTGTAGCGATAGATCTGGTTGGAGAGGCGGTCCTGAGGCAGAACCTCGGAGGCATTGATCTGGGCTACCATTTGGCTGAGTTCGTCATAAGAAATGTCTTCTTCATCGGGAAGAAGCAGAACTTCATGGATACTGGAGGGAAGAATCAGCACGTCGCGTTCAATCCCTTCTGAGAAATGTTTAAGAACATCAGGATAGAGCATACAGATTGCTCCGTTGATTCCGCAGGTATTGGAAAGAACATAGAAAGGGGTCATGGCCTGTCTGTTCAGGTCGGGGACGGAGTCTGTCAGATCCTCTAAAATACAGTCCATACTGGTAATGGACGGAGGAAAGAGCTGGGAAACATTGGAGATGGCAGCCTGAAAGAGTTCATCCTGGGAAATACCCCAGGTATTCAGATGAGAGGTATGGATTCCGGCAGTCATTATACCGGTATCATTTTCCTGAAGAAACAGGTAGAATACGATGGAAAGATCGTTCCATGGAATATGAGGCATATCCTGCAAAAGTGTTTCATTGGCAGCCGTGTTTATAAGGCGGCAGGCGGTCCGGGATTTCATGGCGCTGTAATCGGAAAGCCGGGCCGGATGAATGGTGGGCAAAGCCTCATTGGAGCGGTACAGTTCCAAAAGCTCCTGAGTGATTTCCTCCAAAGAGCAGCCTTCCAGATACTGATGGTAGCAGTTATTGAGATAAATAGCAGGAGCTACCGGATTTTTGTCTTTGGAAATGCACAGACCATCCAGAATCAGGCCGTTGTTTTTGGTGATCCTGTGCAGGCTCAGTTCATACTCCTTTCCCAGGGCCTGTTCCATGCCCGTTTTGATTTTGTTGAGAAATACGTCGTATACCAAATGTATACCCCCTTAGTACATTATATTTATGTAAACTGCAAAAGGCAGCTTCATAGCAGGTAAGAAAAATATTGTCCGGATATCATTCCTGAACAGGATCTGAAACGTATATAAAAGAATGTTTAGAAGGTTACAAAACAGACAGAAATTCTGATTTGTGAAATAAAAATGAATCTATGTCCAGAATAAAGGCAGAGAGGACTTTTGTCAAGAGAAAACTGTATATACAGGAAATAAGATCATGAAAAAAATGAAAAATCCCTTGACAAAACAGAGAGAAAGGAATATATTATGAAATGTAGATGTTAGCACTCCAAAGCATTGAGTGCTAATAATCGCAGGAGAGGAAGGTGACAGGAAACGATGGATACACAGCTGGATAACCGGAAGATCACCATATTAAAGGCGATCATCAAAACCTACCTGGAGACAGGCGAACCGGTTGGTTCCAGAACCATTTCCAAGTATTCAGAATTAAAACTGAGTTCTGCCACCATCCGTAACGAGATGTCAGATCTGGAAGAGATGGGATATATCATTCAGCCCCACACTTCCGCAGGGCGTATTCCTTCCGATAAGGGATACAGGTTCTATGTAGACCAGATCATGCAGGAAAAGGACAATGAAGTTACAGAATTTAAGGATATGATGGTTCAGAAGGTTGATAAGCTGGAACTGGTCCTTAAAAAGATGGCTCAGGTTCTGGCGGCCAATACCAATTATGCGGCCATGATCAGCGGCCCCAGCTACCACAAGACAAAGCTGAAATTTATCCAGCTGTCCAGAGTAGAGGCACATAAGCTTCTGGTAGTGGTTGTGGTAGAAGGAAATATCGTTAAAAATACCATGATCGATATTGCGGAAGAGCTGGGGGAACAGGAACTCTTGAATCTGAACATCCTGTTAAACAGCAGCTTAAACGGGCTGACGATTGAAGAAATCAATCTGGATATCATCAGTCGTCTGAAGGAGGATGCAGGCATTCACAGCCAGGTGGTGGAGCTGGTCTTAAACGAGGTTGCGGAAGCGATCAAGGCCGGCGGAGAAGATCTTCAGATTTATACCAGCGGGGCTACGAATATTTTTCGGTATCCGGAGCTTTCAGAAGGCGATAAGGCCAGCAAGCTGATCGGGACACTGGAGCACAAGGAAATGCTTCAGGAGTTTGTTTCCGAGGTCAATACGGAAAACGGCGGTGACGCCGGGATCCAGGTCTATATCGGTGATGAAACGCCGGTTCAGTCCATGAAGGACTGCAGCGTGGTTACAGCCAATTACGATCTGGGCGGAGGACTTCGGGGAACAGTCGGAATTATCGGACCGAAGCGTATGGATTATGAAAAGGTCCTTGGAACGCTGCGGAATCTGATGAGCCAGCTGGATGCAGCATTTAAAAAGGATGAAAGGTGATAAGCAGTGAGTGAAGATAATAAGAAGGAAGAAGTAACAGATATTCCGGAGACAGAGGAAGCGGCAGACGCTGTCAAAGAGGAAACTGCGGAAGCAGAGACTCAGACAGAAGAAGCTGCGGATAACGCGTCAAAGGGAGGTTTCTTTAAGAAAAAGAAGGATCCGAGAGATGAAAAGATCGAGGAGCTGACCGACCGGGTAAAACGCCAGATGGCTGAATTTGAAAATTTCAGAAAGAGAACGGAAAAGGAGAAATCTTCCATGTATGAGATGGGCGCCAGAGATATCATTGAGCGCATCCTTCCCGTGATCGACAATTTTGAGAGAGGCCTGGCAGTAATCCCTGAGGATAAAAAGGAAGATCCCATTGCAGAGGGCATGGAAAAAATCTACAAGCAGATCCAGAAGGTCTTTGAGGAAGCCGGAGTAAAGCCCATTGAGGCAGCCGGAAAGGAATTTGATCCCAATTTCCACAATGCAGTGATGCATGTGGAGGATGAGAGCCTGGGAGAAAATATCGTTGCGGAGGAGCTCCAGAAGGGATATATGTACCGGGACAGCGTTGTAAGACACAGTATGGTTAAAGTTGCAAACTAAAATATTTTATAGATTGATCAAATCAGGAGGAAATAACTATGGGCAAGATTATTGGTATCGACTTAGGTACAACGAATAGCTGCGTTGCCGTTATGGAAGGTGGAAAGCCAACCGTTATCGCAAATGCAGAGGGCGTAAGAACCACACCATCTATCGTGGCATTTACAAAAACAGGTGAAAGACTGGTAGGCGAGCCAGCAAAGCGTCAGGCAGTTACAAACGCAGACCGCACCATTTCTTCCATCAAGCGCCATATGGGCACAGACTACAAGGTGGACATTGACGGAAAGAAGTACACACCACAGGAGATTTCTGCCATGATCCTTCAGAAGCTGAAGGCAGATGCAGAGAGCTACTTAGGCGAGACAGTAACAGAGGCTGTTATCACTGTTCCCGCATACTTTAATGACGCACAGCGTCAGGCAACCAAGGACGCAGGAAAGATTGCAGGTCTGGAAGTAAAGCGTATCATCAACGAGCCTACAGCGGCAGCGCTGGCTTACGGCCTTGACAATGAAAATGAGCAGAAGATCATGGTATACGACTTAGGCGGCGGTACCTTTGATGTTTCTATTATCGAGATCGGTGACGGCGTAATCGAGGTTCTTTCCACCAATGGCGATACCCATCTTGGCGGCGATGACTTTGACAATGCAGTTACAAACTGGATGATCGCTGAGTTTAAGAAGGCAGAGGGCGTAGATCTTTCCGCTGATAAGATGGCTCTTCAGAGATTAAAGGAAGCAGCTGAGAAGGCAAAGAAGGAGCTGTCTACCGCTACTACTACCAATATCAACCTTCCGTTCATCACTGCAACTGCAGAGGGACCAAAGCATCTGGATATGAACTTAACCAGAGCAAAATTTGACGAGCTGACCCATGACCTGATCGAGCGCACCGCAATTCCGGTACAGAATGCATTAAAGGATGCAGGCATCACTGCTTCTGAGCTTGGAAAGGTGCTGTTAGTAGGCGGTTCTACCCGTATGATCTCTGCACAGGAAAAGGTAAAGCAGATCACAGGCAAAGAGCCCAGCAAGTCTTTAAATCCGGATGAGTGCGTAGCCATCGGTGCTGCAATCCAGGGCGGAAAACTGGCAGGCGATGCAGGCGCCGGAGATATCCTTCTTCTGGATGTTACCCCACTGTCCCTGTCCATTGAGACCATGGGCGGCGTAGCTACCAGACTGATCGAGAGAAATACAACCATTCCTACCAAGAAGAGCCAGATTTTCTCTACTGCTGCTGACAATCAGACTGCTGTTGATATCCATGTGGTACAGGGTGAGCGTCAGTTTGCAAGAGATAACAAGACTCTTGGACAGTTCCGTCTGGATGGAATTCCGCCAGCAAGAAGAGGTATCCCTCAGATCGAGGTAACCTTCGATATCGACGCTAACGGTATTGTAAATGTATCTGCAAAGGATCTGGGAACCGGAAAAGAGCAGCACATCACCATTACCTCCGGCTCCAATATGTCTGACGCTGATATCGACAAGGCTGTAAAGGAAGCTGCTGAGTATGAGGCTCAGGATAAGAAGCGCAAGGAAGCCATTGACGCCAGAAATGACGCCGATTCCATGGTATTCCAGACTGAAAAGGCCTTAGAAGAGGTTGGAGACAAGATTGATGCCAATGATAAGGCAGAGGTAGAGGCAGACTTAAATGCACTGAAGGAAGCAATCAACCGTGCTCCGGTAGATCAGATGACCGATGCTCAGGTAGAGGATATCAAGTCCGGCAAGGAGAAGCTGATGAACAGCGCTCAGAAGCTCTTTGCAAAGGTATATGAGCAGGCACAGCAGGCAGGAGCAGCAGGTGCAGGCCCTGACATGGGCGGCGCAGCAGGCGGCTCCAGACCGGATGATGATGTAGTAGACGCAGACTTTAAGGAAGTGTAAGGAGAAAGGATTCCCGCCTGCAGCAGGGCGGGAATCCATTATATAAAACCGTAAGGCCAGAGGTCCGGTCCATTGGGCGAGATGCCCCCTGGCCGGACCTAAAGGTCTGTCCGGGGATATTTTATTTAAGAGAAAATGTTCTGATAGATATGTAAGAGGTAAACAACATGGCAGAGAGTAAGAGAGATTACTATGAGGTTCTGGGCGTTTCCAAAGACGCGGATGACGATGCCCTGAAAAAGGCATACAGAAAGCTCGCCAAAAAATATCATCCGGATGCCAATCCCGGAGACAAGGAGGCAGAGGCCAAATTTAAAGAGGCATCTGAGGCTTACAGCGTGCTCAGCGATCCTCAGAAGCGCCAGCAGTATGACCAGTTCGGCCATGCCGCCTTTGAGCAGGGAGGCGGAGGCGCAGGAGGGTTTGGCGGCTTCGGCGGTTTTGACTTTGGCGGTCAGGATATGGGAGATATTTTTGGAGATATTTTTGGAGATATCTTTGGCGGCGGCCGTTCCTCCAGAGGAAGAAGCGGTCCTTCAAGGGGCGCAAATGTAAGAACCGCAGTGAGGATCACCTTTGAAGAGGCTGTGTTCGGCTGTGAGAAGGAAATTGAGATTAATTTTAAGGAGACCTGTTCTTCCTGTAACGGAACAGGCGCAAAGGCGGGTACGTCGCCCCAGACCTGTACAAAATGTAATGGAAAGGGTAAGATCATGTATACCCAGCAGTCCTTCTTTGGACAGGTACAGAATGTACAGACCTGTCCGGAGTGTGGCGGCACAGGCAAGGTGATCAAGGAAAAGTGTCCGGATTGCTATGGTACGGGGTATAAGACAGTCCGCAAGAAGTTTAAGGTGTCCATTCCTGCCGGTATTGACAATGGTCAGTGCGTTCGTATGGCCGGAGGCGGAGAGCCCGGTATCAACGGCGGTGAGAGAGGCGACTTGCTAGTGGAGGCAGTTGTTTCCCAGCATCCGATCTTTAAGCGTCAGGATACAAGCATTTATTCTACCGTGCCGATTTCCTTTGCAAGAGCGGCTTTAGGTGGTACGATCCGGATTAAGACAGTGGACGGAGAAGTGGAGTATGAGGTTCGTCCTGGTACGCAGACTGATACGAAGGTGCGGCTGAAGGGGAAGGGGGTGCCTTCCTTAAGAAACCGGAATGTGAGAGGGGATCACTATGTGACTTTAGTGGTTCAGGTTCCTGAGAGAATGACCCAGGCTCAGAAGGAGGCCCTGAAGCGGTTTGATGAAGCTATGAATGGGGTGGCTTCGGAGGAAGGGAAGCCTAAGAAGAAGGGGTTTAAAGAATTTTTTGAAAAATGAAGATGAGATGCGCTGAGTGCAGGCGCGTTTCGTGCTTTGACTGATGTGAGCGGGAGACCGCCCTGGAATTGCTCTTGTTGGATGGTTTTGTGTGAGGATGACGAGAGACGTTTTGGGGGCGGTTTTCTTTTTTTGTGGGGAGGATGTTGTTGGAGGGGGGGGATGCGGAAGGGGAAAAGCTTTATCTTTGGGAGCGAGGGGATGCGGGAGCTGGTTTTTTAGGGATCGGGCGGGGATCTTCTTGACCCGCTTGCGGGTCAAGAAGCATCGGATGTTCATCCGATGTGAAATCGTGCAGGAACAGCTCCTTACAAGCAAGCTTGACGGGGCTGTTTCTGCACGATTTCGCGCCGTCCTGAATTTTTGAGAAAAATTAAGAAAATCGCAAAGATTCTGGGGGGGAGTATGGGTATAATGGTAGATATATTTTTACCTGGGACTGCCGGATGACGTGGGATTTCCGGGGACTGGGTAAGGCTTATGAGGAAGAAAGGCTATTGGTTATAGAATGAAAAAACGGATTTTGATCACGGGTTCAGGAGGATTTCTGGGGTCGAGACTTGCGGAATATTTTGAGGGGAAGGATGGGTATGAGACGGTAGCGGTTACCCATGAGGAGCTGGATATTACAGATATGGTGGCGGTGTCTGCATTTTTTAAGGCGATTCGTCCTCAGGCAGTGCTGCACTGTGCAGGCTTGTCTAATACGGGACAGTGTGAGGCGGATCCCCTGGCTTCGGGACGGATCAATGTTCAGGGAACAGAAAATATAGCAAGAGCCTGCAGGGAGAGCGGCTGCAGGCTGATCTTTATGAGTTCGGATCAGGTTTATGCGGGAACAGATACTCTGGAGCCGAATCGTGAGACAGACCGGGTGAAGCCGGTGAATGTGTATGGAAGGGATAAAAAACGGGCAGAGGAGGCAGCGCTTGCTTTGGCAGAAGGGGCGGTCTGTCTGCGTTTGACCTGGATGTATGATTATCCGGTTCCGAAAAGGACGCCGGGAACCGGGCTGTTAGGACAGATGTTTGCAGCCGCCGGGGAAGGAAAGGTGATTGTAAGCCCGATCCATGATTACAGAGGCATCACCTATGTGTGGGATGTGATCCGGGCTATGGAGCAGGTGATGGAACTGCCGGGAGGAATCTATAATTTCGGGAGCAGGAATCAGAGAAGCACCTGGGAAACCGCCGGGATTTTTGCTCAGGCAGTATCTGTAAAAACAGGAGTGCTGCCAAAGGTGGAAGCGGACAGGGATCGTTTTCGTTCGCTCCCCAGAAATCTGACGATCGATACAGGTAAAATAGAAGCCTTGGGGATTTTCCTTGGGGATACGGCAGAGGGATTATCCCGATGCATGAAGGATAACGGAGTCTGCTGGAAGTGGAAGAAAGAGCAGCTGTCTGCCCGGGGATAAAGGCCGGACAGAAGAATTGCCATAATAAAAAGGAGGTTCTGTCGAACGTGGGACAGAAGGATATAAAAAAAGATCAGGCACCAAAACGGCCGCAGAAGGTATCGGGACAAGCTCTTAAAATCTGCGGAATGACATTGATCTGTCTGGGAGTTATGTTTGCCGTGGCCTGGGTGAACCGGAACCGCCAGGAGAACCGTCTGGCGGAAGAATATACGATTTCAGCGGAAAATCCCCGCCATATCCGCTTTGAAGAGATGCCTGAGGGAGAGGCCGAAATGACAGCAGGTCTGTTTTTCCGCTATCACGCCATGGCTCAGTATGAGGAATGCAGCAGCCTTCTTTCAAAGGATCAGGCAGAGTTTATGAATTTTCCCCAACAGGAGGAGGATTTTAGAAGCGGCTCCTACATAAAAGATTATTTGATCCACAGCTTTGAAACGCTTCCGGAGGAGGAATATGCGGGAAGCAAAGAGTATTATGACGGCAGAGCAGCCCTTTTGGGATATGAGGAATACCGTGTAGTCCGTGTGGTCTTTCATCAGACCTGGACAGACCAGGCCATTAAAAACAGACAATTAAGCGGAGATGGAGAATATATCCGGGAAATGGCTGTGGGAAAGGGAAGGGACGGATGGAAAATATTTGAGGCCGGAAACCCTCAGGAGCTTTAAGTCTGGTTTTTTCCTATTACATTTCTCTCATAGTTGAAAATATACTGTTGCATTACCCCTGCATAGCCCGGATAGCATCCGAAGGAATCTTCGATGATTCGGTCAAACAGCTGGGATTTGGGGATGCGGCGGTATTTTTTTTCGTCAAAATAATGTTCCATGAGGATTTTCTGGATCCAGGTATCGACAGGAAATGCATCAATATGATGGAGACCGAAGAGGCAGACGCAGTTCGCTACCTTTTTACCGATTCCATAAAAGCTGGTGAGATAATCTATGGCCTCTTTATAGTTCTGGGAGGACAGAAGATCCAGGTTCAGGCTTCCTTCCAGTGCGTCCTGACAGAGCCGGTGGATATATTTTGCCCGGTATCCCAGCTTCAGTGCCAGCAGGTCATCCAATGAGGCGCGGCTTAACTGTTCCGGCGTAGGAAAGGCAAAGGGGGAGGGACCGGCTTCAGAAAGCTTTGAGGATGCGAGCAATGTGCGTTCAATGTGCGTTCCATAATTACGGCACAGAGCTTCAACTAAGGAGCGGATGGCCGGGATGGTCTTTTGCTGGGAGATAACAAAGGTGATGATCATTTCCCATGGATCCTGACGGAGAATACGAATGCCTGCACCTGCTTTGGCGGCAGATAAAAGATAAGTATCATCCGGATCTATGGAATCAATCATGGCCTGGTAGTCTGTGGACACATCAAAATAGGACAGCCAGTATTCCAAAGAACCTTCTTCGCATTCAAAGGTGAATTGGGAATCGTTTTGCCTGATGGATAAAAGCTTCCCCTGGCTGATCACGGACCACAGTCCGGGCTCTTTTCCTGGCATCAGCCGGAAACACTGACCGGAGAGAGCGGTCTGCTCTAAGTCAAAGCAGGGGATGGTACAGGTATATTTCATGGAAATCATCCTTTCTTTTGTGAAAATGATGGTTCTATGATAGCTGGAAAGGAGAGAAAGGTCAAATGAAAAATGAGTTTCTGTACTCTGCACCGGCCTCTGGAGTTTGGTGTGCTGGACTCCGGTTTCCGGTCATAGGAGAACCTAACTCCAGCGACTGGTGCAAAATGTGAAAACGCAGGAAAAAATGGGGGTTGACTTTTCTAGATGAAACGGCTAAAATTTACAGTAGATTTTATATCTAAAAGCGATGAGAGTGTACAGTAGGTACTTATGTTCTCACAGAGAGGGAAGGTCGTCGGCTGGAAGCGTTCCCGAGTTCACATAAGCGCTGAATTTCCCACCGGAGCTGCATGGGTGAAAGGGCGTCTGCTCGCAGCCTGTGACGTAGGCGTGCGTTAAGCGTGTTTAAGTGTCTGCAAAGGATAGAAAGCCTTGGCTTAGTATCTGTATTGCAGGAATCAGGGTGGTACCGCGGAATGATTTGATCCGTCCCTTCAGGAATCTGAAGGGGCGGTTTTTTGTTATGGCAGCAAACATTTCCGCGAAAAGAACCGTACACTTATTTAAAAGAGAACAGAAAAGGAGAACCCATGAAAGAGCAGTTAGAGAAGATCAAAGAAGAGGCGCTGCAGCAGATTTCTTCCGCTGAGAGCCTTGATACGCTGAATGACATCCGTGTCGCTTATCTTGGAAAGAAGGGAGAGCTGACCAGCCTTTTAAAGAGCATGAAGGATGTGGCTCCGGAAGACCGTCCAAAGGTGGGACAGCTGGTAAATGAAGCCAGAGCTGTGATCGAGGGCCGCTTAGAGGAAGCAAAGGCTGCCCTGGCAAAGAAGGCCAGAGAAGAGCAGTTAAAGAGAGAGGTTATTGACGTTACCCTTCCTGCAAAGAAGAACAGCGTAGGCCACAGCCATCCAAATACCATTGCATTAGAGGCAGTGGAGCGGATTTTCGTGGGCATGGGCTACGAGGTAGTAGAAGGCCCTGAGGTGGAGTATGATGAGTACAACTTTACCAAATTAAATATCCCGCCAAACCATCCGGCTAAGGATGAGCAGGATACCTTCTATATCAGCAAGGACATTGTGCTCCGTACCCAGACCTCCCCGGTACAGGCCAGAACCATGGAAACAGGTAAGCTTCCTATCCGTATGATTTCTCCGGGCCGCGTATTCCGTTCCGATGAGGTGGATGCAACCCATTCTCCATCCTTCCATCAGGTCGAGGGACTGGTTATTGATAAAAATATTACATTCTCCGATTTAAAGGGAACTCTGGCAGAGTTTGCACGAGAGATGTTCGGCGAGGATACAAAGGTTAAATTCCGTCCCCACCATTTCCCATTTACCGAACCCAGCGCCGAGATGGACGTAAGCTGCTTTAAGTGCGGCGGAAAAGGCTGCCGTTTCTGCAAGGGCTCCGGCTGGATTGAGATTTTAGGCTGCGGTATGGTACATCCCCATGTATTTGAGATGTGCGGCATTGATCCCCAGGAATATACAGGCTTTGCTTTCGGCGTAGGCCTGGAGCGAATTGCCCTGTTAAAATATGAGATCGACGATATGCGCCTTCTCTATGAAAATGATATCCGCTTCTTAAAGCAGTTTTAATTGTTCCATCATAAATAAAAAGGAGAACCGACATGAATACAGCATTATCATGGATTAAAGCATATGTTCCTGACCTGGATGTGGCTGCCCAGGAGTATACAGATGCGATGACATTGACAGGCACCAAGGTTGAAGGATTTACCTGTTTAGATAAAAATCTGGAAAAGATCGTAGTAGGAGAAGTTCTTTCCGTAGAACGTCATCCGGACGCTGACAAGCTGGTCGTGTGCCAGGTCAACGTAGGGGAAGCAGAGCCCGTACAGATCGTAACCGGAGCGCCAAATATTACAAAGGATTCCATCGGTGCAAAGGTACCGGTGGTACTGGACGGCGGACGAGTAGCAGGAGGCCATGACGGCGGCCCCCTTCCGGAGGAAGGCATTAAAATTAAAAAGGGCAAATTAAGAGGCGTGGAGTCCTTTGGAATGATGTGCTCCATCGAAGAGCTGGGCGCTGACCGGAATATGTATCCGGATGCCCCTGAAAGCGGCATCTACCTGCTCCCCGAGGACAGTGTTCCCGGCGACGATGCAGTGCGGATCCTGGGTCTGAGAGACGTGGTGTTTGAATACGAGATTACCTCCAACCGTGTAGACTGCTACAGCGTAGTGGGAATCGCAAGAGAGGCAGCCGCTACCTTCCGCAAGCCCTTCTTCCCGCCGGTGGTTACAGCTACGGGCAACAATGAGGACATTCACGATTACTTAAAGGTGAGTGTGGAAAATACAGACCTGTGTAAGCGCTACTGTGCCAGAATGGTAAAGAATATCAAGCTGGCTCCTTCACCGGAGTGGATGCAGCGCCGTCTGGCTGCCAGCGGAATCCGTCCCATCAACAATATCGTGGATATCACCAACTATGTGATGGAAGAGTACGGACAGCCCATGCACGCCTTTGACTATGACCAGCTGGCAGGTCATGAGATCGTGGTAAAATGTGCTTCTGAGGGGGATGTATTCCAGACTCTGGACGGACAGGACAGAACACTGGATTCTACCATTTTAATGATCAATGACGGTGAAAAGCAGGTGGGAATCGCCGGTATCATGGGAGGCGAAAACTCCAAGATCACAGACAATGTGTCCTCTATGGTATTTGAGTGCGCCTGCTTTGACGGCACCAATATCCGTCTTTCCGCAAAGAAGCTGGGCCTGCGCACCGATGCGTCCGGCAAGTATGAAAAGGGACTGGATCCCAACACTGCAGAAGAGGCTGTAAATCGTGCCTGCCAGCTGATCGAAGAGCTGGGAGCTGGAGAGGTTGTAGGCGGAATGATTGATGTTTATCCTGTAAAGAGAGGGGAGACAAGGATCAAATTTGAGCCTGAAAAGATCAATAAGCTTCTCGGCACCGATATTTCAAAGGAAGATATGCTGGCATATTTTGAGAAAATAGACCTGGGCTATGATGAGGCTTCCGGTGAGGTAGTCGCTCCAAGCTGGCGTCAGGATCTTCTTCGTATGGCAGATCTGGCAGAGGAAGTGGCAAGATTCTATGGCTATGACAAGATTCCGACCACACTTCCATCCGGTGAAGCAACCACAGGAAAGCTTTCCTATAAGTTGATGATCGAGGATATGGCAAGAGAGACAGCAGAATTCTGCGGCTTCTCCCAGGGTATGACATATTCCTTTGAAAGTCCAAAGGTATTTGACAAGCTTTTAATTCCTGAGGACAGTGAGTTAAGAAAGGCCATTACCATTTCCAATCCTCTGGGCGAGGATTTCAGCATCATGCGTACCCTGCCTTTAAACGGTATGCTGGTATCATTATCCACCAACTACAACCGCCGCAACAAAGAGGTGCGTTTGTATGAGCTGGCAAATGTATACCGTCCCAAGGCACTTCCTTTAACCGAGCTTCCCGATGAGCGGATGCAGTTTACTCTGGGTATGTATGGAAGCGGAGATTTCTTTGATATGAAGGGCGTGGTAGAGGAATTCTTCGACAAGGTGGGAATGGATAAGAAGGTTCATTACGATCCAAAGGGCGACCATCCTTACCTGCATCCGGGCAGAAAGGCAGATATCGTTTATGAGGGCCGCACCGTGGGCTTCTTGGGTGAGATCCATCCGGAGGTGGCTGAAAACTATAAGATCGGCGACAGAGCCTATGTAGCAGTTATTGATATGCCCGCAATGACAGAGTTTACCACCTTTGACCGGAAGTACACCGGAATTGCCAAATTCCCGGCTGTTACCAGAGATATCAGTATGGTTGTTCCAAAGGCAGTTTTGGTAGGGCAGATCGAGGATGTGATCAGCCAGAGAGGCGGAAAGATCTTAGAGAGCTGCAAGCTGTTTGATATTTATGAGGGAGCACAGGTACTGGAAGGCCATAAGTCCGTGGCATACTCCATTACTTTCAGAGCTAAGGATCACACTCTGGAAGAGAAGGAAGTCACAGCGGTGATGAATAAGATCTTAAATGGCCTTAAGGATCTTGGAATTGAGCTGAGGGCGTAAAGCAAATAGAAGATTTTTTAAGAGGGCAGAGCTGTTTTGGCTTTGCCCTTTTTAACTGAAAGGGAGAATGTGTATGGATGGTAAAAGCAGAAGCTATATGAGGGCTGTATGTGCAGTTCTGGCAGCAGGACTTTTGACGGCGGGCTGTGGAAAAGAAGAAACAGCGGCAGCGGAAACAGCGGAGATAGCAGTCCCGGAAGCCGCAAAAAGAGCAGAGGGTTCGGAAACTACCGCATCTGCAGAGTTTTTTTCAGAGTTTAAAAATACGATGTTTATATTTTCAAGCGGTGCAGGTGCATGGAGGACGGAGCTTCAGATCCGGGAAGACGGCAGCTTTTCGGGACGATTTGAGGATGCCAATATGGGAGAAATCGGAGAAGAGAATCCGCAGGGAACCATATATGAGTCTGTGTTCACAGGCCGTCTTGGATCTCCTGTCCGGCTGGATGAAAACAGCTATCAGGTGGACATTTTGGAGATGGAATATGAAAATCCATTGTAAACAGAGGAAATTATGTTGTTGTGAATTCAGTCCATTCTTATGGCTTTGTGGGAGAGGATCTGGCAGTTCGGATGAGGGAGAGGGTAGCGGGATTGGATCCAAGACAAGGAAACGGATGCAGATGAGGCCGGAAAGGAGTTTGAAGGAGGAAGTATGCAGCTCATGGCATACAGTTTAAAGGCAATGGAGATTACCAGAGAGAGGGTCTATGAGCTGATGGAGCTGTTAGATTGATGGCTTGCAATGTTAATTACGGAGCATGGAAGATAATAAAGGCTAAAAAGCGGCAAAAAATCTGTTAAAAAATGGCGCAAAAAAGTTAAAAAAGTCGTTGACAAATCCGCTGCTATCCGATATAATAGTCTTCGTTGCTGAGACAGCCAGTAAGAATTACTGCTAAACAGCAAAAACAGAAAATGCAGAAGTGGCGGAATTGGCAGACGCGCACGGTTCAGGTCCGTGTGGTAGTAATACCTTGAGGGTTCGACTCCCTTCTTCTGCAGGATATGAGCAGGAAGCCAGAAAACTGGCTTCCTGTTTTGCTATGTGATAAATGCAGCAGACATTTTTTACCCTAAGAGGTAAATTATAATAGTAATTTGTCCATAAATAGTATATACTGTAAGTTGTGTGGCCATTTGCCGCAGATGCGGCTGGCCTTAAAACGGGACGAAAAGAGAGGTAGGAGTGTCATTATGCTTAGATTGGAAAATCTCTCCTTTGAAGTAAATGACGACAAAGGAGAAAAGGGCATTATCAAGGATATAAGCCTGACAGTAGATGATGGGAAATTTGTGGTGATCACAGGACCCAACGGTGGCGGTAAATCCACCACGGCTAAACTGATCATGGGAATCGAGCATCCCACAGGGGGAAAGATCTGGTTTGACGGGGAGGACATTACAGAAAAGAGCATTACAGACCGTGCAAAGATGGGTATCAGTTTTGCATTCCAGCAGCCGGTTCGCTTTAAGGGAGTTCAGGTGATCGATCTTCTCCGTCTGGCTTCCGGCAAGAAGCTTACCGTGTCCGAGGCCTGTCAGTATTTATCCGAGGTAGGACTCTGTGCCAAGGATTATATTAACCGTGAGGTCAATGGCAGCCTGTCAGGAGGCGAATTAAAGCGCATTGAGATTGCCACCATTCTTGCAAGAGGGGCAAAGCTGTCTGTATTTGACGAGCCTGAGGCAGGAATCGACCTTTGGAGCTTCCAGAACCTGATTCAGGTATTTGAGCGTATGCGCCAGAATACAAAGGGTTCCATCCTGATCATTTCCCATCAGGAGCGTATTTTAAATATTGCCGATGAGATCGTTGTGATCGCAGACGGAAAAATCGTAGATCAGGGTACAAGGGATGAGATCATGCCAAAGATCATGGGAACGGCTTCTGCAGTGGATGCCTGCTCCGGTTTCCTTGATTCCGTGCAGTAAGGGAGGACATAAGGATGGATCAGATCGAAGAGAGATTATTAGAGGAAGTGGCTGACCTTCACGGAGTGCCGGAGGGAGCTTACAATATTCGTGCCAACGGCCAGATGGCAGGAAGAAATACAACCGCCAATATTGACATTACCACAAAGACGGACAAGCCGGGAATTGACATCCGTATTAAGGCGGGTACAAAGCATGAGAGCGTGCATATTCCGGTGGTATTAAGCGCCAGCGGCTTAAAGGAAGTGGTTTACAATGACTTCTATATCGGGGATGATGCTGATGTGGTGATCGTGGCAGGCTGCGGCATCCACAACTGCGGAGTCCAGGATTCGGAGCATGACGGTATACACCGCTTCTTTGTAGGTAAAAATGCTAAGGTTAAATACGTAGAAAAGCACTATGGCGAGGGAGCCGGGGAAGGAAAACGTTTGTTAAATCCCGTTTCTGAAGTATATATGGAAGAAAACAGCCTGATGGAAATGGAAATGGTTCAGATCAAGGGCGTAGATTCCACCAACCGCACTAACAAGGCCGTACTGGCAGCAGGTGCAAAGCTTCTGGTCCGCGAGCGCCTTTTAACCCATGGAGATCAGGTGGCAGAAAGTACCTATGATGTGGAATTAAACGGAGACGGCTCCAGCGCAGACGTGGTTTCACGTTCTGTTGCAAAGGATCACTCAAAACAGATATTCAAGTCCAATCTGATCGGAAATGCAAAGTGCAGCGGCCATACAGAGTGTGACGCCATTATCATGGACGATGCCAAAATCGTAGCAGTTCCCGGTCTGGTGGCTGATAATATTGATGCGGCCCTGATCCATGAGGCTGCCATCGGAAAGATCGCAGGCGAGCAGATCGTAAAGCTTATGACTCTGGGACTGACAGAGGCAGAGGCAGAGGCCCAGATCGTAAATGGCTTCCTGAAATAAAGAGAAAGAGCCGGGGAAGGGATTTAACCCTCCTCCGGTTCTTTTTTTAACGCCATCCGGTATTGTCTGGGAGTCTGGCCAAAGGTCTGCTTAAAAATCCGGTGGAAATAGCTGAAATTTTCATACCCCACAGCCATGCTGATATCCAGCACGGACAGAGCGGTGGAACGCAGGAGAAAGCAGGCCTGGTTCAGCCGCTTTTTTTGAACCAGCTCTGTGTAGGTGCAGCCGGAGAGACGGCGGATGGCCCGGGACAGCCAGGTTAAGTCGCAGTGAAGCCGTGCGGCAAGAGAAGTCAGCTCTCCGTCCTTATAGTGCTCCTCCACATACTGGTAGACCTGCATGAGAATTTCCTGCTCAAATGAGGTGCGTCCGGCCTGAATACGGTCAGTGTAATTTAAAAGCTGCAGAAAGAGAAGCCCCATGGTGATCTGGTTCATAAGCCGTTTATTCTGAAGCTCATGGGAAAGGGTCCAGAGCAGATTTTCCAGCAGATTCTGGACGGGGAGGATGTCGGAAACCTTAAAATGCAGATAGGACAGGGGAGAGTCTGCAGTCTGGAGACAGCCTACCACAAAATCCCTCAGCATACTCTGTTCGGAGCCAAGCATTGCAAGGGTTTGATCAAAAAATTCCGGCAGAATGATGAAATTGACGGCCACATCCTCTTTCCCGGCAGGAAGGATTTCCTGAGAGGCATGCTGATTTAAAATCAGAAGCTCCCCTCTTTGAAGGATAAGTTCTGTGCCATTTATGATATGAGTGGTAGAACCGGAACACATATAGATCATCTCCACGTAGTTGTGAGTGTGTCTGGGAAAATAGACAAAGCGGGTGTGGGGGCGGAACTGGATCAGCCGCCCCTCTTTGAGCATCTTTTCGCTGGTGATCACAAAATCAGAGCCTTCTGAATAAAGGGTTCGGTCTATGCCTGTTTTTCCATCAAGGATATCCTGTTCTTCTTCTGTAATATGGCTCAGTTCCCTCAAAAGCCGTTCATTCATAAATACTCCCCTTATCTGTCTGCAGAAGGCATTTTTGCTGTTCACAGTATACCACAACTCTGCAAATAAGGACAGTTTTTTAGCCAAAAACCGTTCTTTTTTTGCCCGCTGCCTTCAGGTACAATAAAGCCATGACAAAACGTGTGATGAAACGGTAAAAGGAGGAGGGCTATGGAACGCTATTATCTGGCCATAGACATCGGAGCTTCCAGTGGCCGTCATATGCTTGGGCATATAGAGAACGGGAAAATGATCCTGGAGGAAATCTGGCGCTTTGAAAACGGCATGAAGGACCGGGAAGGAAACCTGTGCTGGGATCTGGATGCGCTGTTTGAGGAAATCAAGACAGGAATGAAGCGATGTAAGGAACTGGGAAAGATCCCTGTATCTATGGGAATTGACACCTGGGCCGTGGATTATGTGCTTTTGGATGAAAAGGATCAGGTACTGGGAAAAACCTATGGATACCGTGACGGCCGCACTCAGGGAGTGGATGAGGATGTATATAAGATCATTTCGGAAGAAGAGCTTTACAGCCGCACCGGAATCCAGAAGCAGAGCTTTAATACCATTTATCAGCTGATGGCAGTAAAGAAAAATAATCCGGAGCACCTGAAGGCGGCAAAAAACTTTTTAATGCTGCCGGACTATTTTCATTTTCTGCTCACAGGACAGAAATGTTCGGAGTACACCAATGCAACCTCGACTCAGCTGATAAATGCACAGACAAATGACTGGGATCGGGAGCTGATTGAACGCCTGGGATATCCTCAGGAAATGTTCCTTCCCTTAAGCCAGCCGGGAACGTTGGTGGGAAGCTTTACAAAAGAAATAGAAGAAGAGGTGGGATTTTCCTGCGAAGTAGTTCTTCCCGCTACCCACGATACGGGCTCTGCTGTTATGGCATTGCCTGGTGAGGGCGATAAAAACCTCTATATCAGCTCCGGTACCTGGTCCTTGATGGGGATTGAAAATAAAACAGCCATCTGTACCGAAGAGAGCCGGAAACGGAATTTCACCAATGAGGGCGGATATGAATATCGTTACCGTTATCTGAAAAACATTATGGGACTGTGGATGATCCAATCTGTGAGAAAGGAATTGGAAAATAAGTATTCTTTTGCAGAGCTGTGCGCCATGGCTTCCAGGCGCAGCGATTTCCCCTCCAGAGTGGACGTAAATGATCCGGTATTCTTAGCGCCGGATTCCATGATCCGGGCGATCCGGGAAATGTGTGCAAAGACCGGGCATCCGGTTCCTGAAACACCGGATGAACTGGCCGCAGTGGTGTATGAAAGCTTAAGCGACAGCTACAGAGAGACCGCAGAGGAAATCGAAGGCCTTACGGGCAGTCATTATAATACCATCTGTATCGTGGGCGGTGGTTCCAATGCGGAGTATTTAAACCGCCTGACTGCTAAGAAATCTGGCCGCCGGGTGCTTGCAGGGCCGGGAGAAGCCACGGCCATCGGAAATCTGATGGCTCAGATGATTCAAAAAGGAGAATTTGACACCTTAGAACAGGCCCGCAGGTGTGTGGGAACGTCATTTTCCATCCATGAATATATGCCGGAATGATAACCAGAATCAATCGAAAGGAGAATTGTTATGAATCAGACAGAACGCTATGAATCAGCAAAAGAGATGTATAAAAGCCTGGGAATCGACACAGACCAGGTGATCCAGACCTTAAAAAACATTCCTGTTTCCCTTCACTGCTGGCAGGGAGATGACGTAAAGGGCTTTGATCAGGACGGCCCCCTAACCGGCGGTATCCAGACCACAGGAAACTATCCGGGAAGAGCCAGAACGCCTCAGGAGCTGATGGATGACATGGAGATGGCTATGAGCCTGATGCCGGGCAAAAAGAAATTAAACCTCCATGCAAGCTATGCCATTTTTGAGGAGGGGGAGAATACAGACAGGGATCAGCTAGAGCCAAAGCATTTTGCGAAGTGGGTGGAATTTGCCAAAAAGCACAATATGGGCATTGATTTTAACCCTACCTTCTTCTCCCATGAAAAGGTAAAGGACGGACAGACCTTATCCAGTCCTGATAAGGAAACGAGGGAGTTCTGGATCCGCCATGGAAAGGCCTGCATCCGTATTTCCCAGTATTTCGCTCAGGAGACAGGAGTTCCATGCGTAATGAATATCTGGACAGGCGACGGCTTTAAGGATGTGCCTGCAGACCGGATGGGCCCCAGAATGCGCTATAAGGAATCAATTGAGGAGATTTTATCAGAGCCGTACGATCCAGAGCTTGTTAAGCCCTGTGTAGAGTCCAAGGTATTCGGTATCGGCGTTGAATCTTATACGGCAGGCTCCGCCGAATTTGCCCTTTCCTTTGCAGCAACCCATAAAGGAGTACTGCCCTTAATGGACAACGGACATTATCACCCTACAGAGATGGTCTCTGACAAGATTCCCGCCCTTCTTTGCTTCTTCCCGGAGATTGCCCTTCACGTGACCCGTCCGGTGCGCTGGGACAGCGACCATGTGGTGATTTTTGATGATGAGACAAAGGAAATCGCAAAGGAGATCGTAAGAAATAACGCCTTAGACCGTGTTTATATTGCGCTGGATTACTTTGACGCCAGCATCAACCGTATTTCTGCATGGGCTGTGGGCTTTAGAAGCTTCCAGAAAGCACTGCTGTCCGCACTTCTTACGCCGGCAGCTCTGTTAAAGGAGCTTCAGGATGAGAACCGCATGACAGAGCTTATGATGATGCAGGAGGAGTTAAAGCTGTATCCATTGGGCGATGTATGGAATGAATACTGCCGTCAGTGCGGTGTGGAAAGTGACCAGAGCTGGTTTGAAAAAGTAAAAATATATGAGAAAGACGTACTGTCACAGAGAAAATAAGGAGGAAATTGAAAATGAGATTTTTAGATGCAGAATTTGTTCAGGGTTTTATCCGCATGGCAAACGACGGCTGGGAGCAGGGATGGCATGAGAGAAATGGAGGAAATATATCCTACCGTGTAAAGGATGAGGAAGTAGAGAGCGTAAAGGAAGAATTAGAGCCAAAGGAATGGCGTCCCATCGGAACTACAGTTCCAGCTCTGGGCGGAGAGTATTTCCTTGTAACAGGCAGCGGAAAGTATCTCAGAAATGTAATTATTAAGCCTGAGGATTCCATCTGCATGATCGAGTTAGATCAGGCAGGAGAGAATTACCGCATCGTATGGGGGTTAGTAAACGGCGGAAAGCCAACCAGCGAGCTCCCTTCCCACCTGATGAACCATGAAGTAAAGAAAATCGCAACAAACGGTGCATACCGGGTAATCTATCATGCCCATACGGTGAATGTGATTGCCCTCACCTTTGTACTGCCTCTGAAGGATGAGGTATTTACAAGAGAGCTCTGGGAAATGGCAACGGAATGTCCGGTCGTATTCCCTGCCGGTATCGGCGTTGTGCCCTGGATGGTTCCCGGCGGCCGGGATATCGCGGTGGCTACCAGTGAGCTTATGAAACAGTATGATGTGGCTATTTGGGCGCATCATGGAACCTTTGCCGCAGGCGAGGACTTTGACATCACCTTTGGACTGATGCATACCGTAGAAAAATCTGCGGAGATTCTGGTTAAGATGCTGTCCATGCGCCCGGATAAGCTTCAGACCATCACTCCTCAGAATTTCAGGGATCTGGCAAAGGATTTTCATGTAACTCTGCCGGAGAAGTTTTTATACGAGAAATAAAGGAGGCATCTGCATGATCCGAAAAGCCTTTAAGATGTTTTTATATCCGGGCATGGAAGAGGAGTATGAAAAGCGTCACAACCTGCTTTGGCCGGAAATGAAGGAAATGATCCACGCTCACGGAGGCCATAATTATTCCATCTATTTAGACCGGGAAACCCATGTGCTTTACGGCTATATTGAAATCGAGGATGAAGCGCTCTGGGCCGCCTCCGCCGATACGCCCATTAACAGAAAATGGTGGGACTTTATGGCGGATATTATGGAAACAAACGAGGATAACAGTCCTGTAAGCGTTGATCTTGCGCCGGTGTTTCATTTGGATTAGGGGGAACCGGCAGGAACAGAAAACTGAGGAAGCTGCAAAGTCCTTAATGGAGCAGTATCAGGAGATTTTAGACGAATTGAAAGCAGAATAAGAGATACAAAAGGAGAATGATATGAAGAAGAAAGCGGATTATCAGAAGATGCTCCTTAAAATGATACGCCCTCTGACCCGTCATTATACTGATGACGGGTCCGGACTTTATCTGGGAGCATTTTCGGCAGGATATGGAAACCGAATTGCAGAAATGGAAGGATTTTCCAGGGTTTTATGGGGGCTGGCCTCCTACTGGGCCGGGGGAGGAGAAGACGAAAGCCTTCTTTCAGTTTACCAGAAAGGACTGGCGGCAGGAACGGATCCTGAGGCTTCTTCCTACTGGGGAGATCTTCACAATAAGGATCAGCGGATGGTGGAAATGGCGGCTATCAGCTATGGCATTTTACTGGTGCCGGAAAAGCTGTGGGAGCCGTTAAGTGAGGCATCAAAGGATCATCTGGCAGATTGGCTGTATCAGATCAATCTTTATTCTCAGGCGGATAATAACTGGCATTACTTTAAGGTGATTGTCAATCTGGCGCTAAAGAGCGTGGGAAAGAAATGGAATCCTGAAGAAGTGAAAAAAGCCATGGACCGCTATGAGTCCTTTTATCTGGGAAACGGCTGGTATTCAGACGGAAACGGCCTCAGAAGGATTATTATGTGTCCTTTGGCATTCATTTTTACTGTCTGCTGTATGCACGGTTTATGGAAAAGGAAGATCCGGAGCATACGGCTCTTTTTAAGGAACGCGCAAAGACATTTTCAGAGAGCTTTATCTACTGGTTTGATGATGAGGGAAAGGCCCTGCCCTTTGGCCGTTCTCTGACTTACCGGTTTGCACAGGCAGCCTTTTTTTCCGCCTGTGCCCTGGCAGGAGTGGAGTGTATTTCCTGGGGCGTGATGAAGGGGATTGTGGCCCGTCATCTGGATTACTGGATGAAGCAGCCGATTTTTGATAATGGAGGAATCCTGACGGTAGGTTATACCTATCCAAACCTTCTTATGTCTGAGACGTATAATGCTCCCGGTTCTCCCTACTGGGCCTTAAAGGCCTTTGTATTTTTGGCTCTGCCGGATGATCATCCCTTCTGGCAGGCAGAGGAGGAGTCTCTTCCTTCCCTTGAGCCGGTTCACTGTATCCGGGAATGCGATATGCTGATCTGCCACAGGCCTCATGAGGCAGTGGCTCTTACAGCCGGACAGTATCCTACCATGGAGCATCCCATGGCGGCGGAAAAATATGCCAAGTTTGCTTATTCTACCGTGTTTGGATACTGCGTATCCCGTTCCTTCCATTGTCTGGAGCAGGCCGGGACAGACAGTATGCTGGCATTTTATGTCCATGGAATGTACTATGTGCGCCGCAGGTGTCTGGAGCATAGGGTAACAGAAACGGAAGTTTATGCAAGATGGAGTCCCATAGAGGGAATTGAAGTGGAAACCTGGCTGATTCCGGCAGAGGGAGGCCATCTGCGCAGGCACAGGATTGTAAGCCGGCTGTCTTGTGAGGCCTATGACTGCGGATTTTCCTATCCGGACTGCATGGAGCAGACCAGCCAGACAGAAGAGGAGCATATGGCGGCAGTGTGGGATGAAAATGGTGAAAGCCGTCTGAGTGCTTCCATGGGTCAGGGAACGGTGATCCATCCCTTTTCCAATATGAACCTGATTTTTCCAAATGTGCGTATTCCTGCGGTACATCTTGCTATTGAGCCGGGCGTTACGGAATTTGAAAGTATGGTTACAGCTTCTTTTACACAGAAGGATATTGTGATCGGAGGAGGAAACTGCTATGCCTTACGGGATTGATAATGAAACAGAGGAATGGTTTAAAGGCCTGGAGAAAAAGTTGTATGCAAAGCTTAAGACCCAGTGCCTGAGGCTTGGGAGCATCATGCCCTATGTGCCGGAGCATGGCTGTTACTATGATATGGGGGCCAGAGAACTGACTGCCTGGACGAACGGCTTTTATGCCGGTATGCTGTGGCAGATGTATCACGCATTTAAAGAGAAAGAGTTCCGCAGGGCCGCAGAGGGGATAGAGGAGCGCCTGGACGCTGCCCTTGAGGAATTTGTAAAACTGGATCATGATGTGGGTTTTCTGTGGCTTCACACGGCGGTAGCCGACTGGAGGCTTACAGGCAATGAAACCTCCAGAAAGAGAGGCCTCCATGCAGCCGGGATTCTGGCCGGAAGGTACAATCCGGCCGGACATTATATCCGGGCCTGGAATGGAGTACGGCAGGGAGTTGCCATTGTGGACTGTCTTATGAATCTGCCGCTTTTATATTGGGCAGCACAGGAAAATGAGTCTCCTGCCTGGAAGCAGATTGCCATAGAGCATACGGAAATGGCCCTGCGCTATATTCTGCGGCCTGACGGTTCCAGTAATCATATGGTGGATTTTGATCCCGAAACAGGGGAATATAAAGATAATCCCGGAGGACAGGGATATGAAAGCGGCTCCTCCTGGAGCAGAGGCCAATCCTGGGCCATTTACGGGATGGATCTGGCATACCGTTATACGAAAAATCAGGCCTATCTGGATGCAGCCAAGCGGTCGGCTCATTATTTTATGGCAAATGTTTCTTTAAATGACTATATCCCCCTTCTTGATTTCAGGGCGCCGAAGGAGCCGGTTTATATTGACACTACTGCCGGAGCCTGTGCGGCCTGCGGCCTTTTAGAACTCTCAGAGCATGTGGGAGAATATGAAAAGCCGCTTTATGTACAATCCGCTTTAAGATGCCTGAAGGCGGTTCAGGCATTTTGTGAGTGGGATCCTGATAAGGATTCGATCCTGGACGGAGGTTCTGCACGGTATGACAGGGCCTCAGACCGCCAGGTCCCGATTATTTACGGCGATTATTTCCTTACAGAGGCTATTCTGCGTTTTAGAGAAAAAGCATTTTTGCTCTGGTAAAAAATAGGTATAATACGAATGCCCGGGACATAGACTCAGAGGGAAAAAAGCCCTGCTGAGGGGATGATTCTTCCGGGAGGAATATGTCTTTGGATGTAGTGGATCAGAAGCGGGAAAATCTTTTAAATCTGGCTTTAAGTGCTTCAGAGGAAGAACGTCTTAAATCAGAAAATCTGGAAATAGGATACGATCCGGAAGATAAAACATGGGAGCTGATCCTGCGTTATTCGGGAAATCTGAACCGCCTGAGAGAGCTTTCGGATCAGGGAGTCACGGTGAGAGAACTTTTTAACGGATATGCCATTGCCAGAGTTCCCCAGGGGCTCTTAGACCAGGTCAGCGGTCTTCGTGAGATTCAGTATATCGAAAAACCAAAGAGGCTGTTCTTTGCCATGGATATGGCAAAGGCAGCCTCTTGTCTTTTGGGGATTCAGCCGGGGAGAAGAGAGGGAGGAAGGCCATCTGGAACGGAGCCGGGCGGACATACGGGTGGTCTGGAGCGTGGACTTACGGGAAAAGGGGTGATCCTGGGAGTCATTGATTCAGGAATTGATTATCTTCACCTGGATTTCAGAAATGAAGACGGCAGTACCCGGATTTTGTATCTGTGGGATCAGGATCAGGGACAGGTCTATGACAGAGAGGATATAAACCGGGCGCTGGCAGCATACGGAGAACAAAATGACAGGAGAGCGGCTCTTAACATAGTGCCTTCTGTGGATGTCAGCGGCCACGGCACCGCAGCGGCAGCCATAGCTGCGGGAAACGGACGGGGAAGTGATGGAGTTTACCGGGGAGTGGCCTATGAAAGCGAGCTTATTGCAGTAAAGCTGGGAACTTCTCCCAAGGACAGTTTTCCCAGAACCACTCAGCTTATGGAAGGCCTGGATTTTATATTAAAGAGAGCCATTCTGCTTGAGCGCCCGGTGGCTGTTAATGTCAGCTTTGGAAATACCTATGGTTCCCATGACGGAACCAGCCTCCTGGAAACCTTTATGAATGAAGCCTCCAATTACAGCCGGAATGTAATTGTCACAGGTACGGGAAACGAAGGAGCGTCAGCAGGCCACACGGCGGGACAGCTTGTTATGGGAGAAAGGGAAAGGATTGAGCTGTCTGTAGCTCCCTTTGAGACCAGTTTCAGTGTACAGATCTGGAAGTCCTATGCAGATCAGTTTTCCATTCTCCTTACAGCGCCTGATGGACGGAGCCTGGGGCCGATTGAAGAACGGCTGGGGCCTCAAAGACTGGAAAATGGAAATACACGTATTCTGATCTATTATGGAAAGCCCAGTCCCTACAGCCGGGCTCAGGAGGTTTACTTTGATTTTAATCCTTTGAAGGATTACACCGACAGTGGGATCTGGACCTTTCAGCTGACACCAATAGAGCTTGTCACAGGCCATTATGATTTCTGGCTTCCTTCAGGCCGGATTTTAAATCCCTCCACCCGTTTTCTTCGTCCGGTGCCGGAGACAACACTTACGATTCCTTCCACAGCATCAGGGGTTATTTCTGTAGGAGCATATAATGATTCAAATCTGGCATATGCGGATTTTTCCGGCCGTGGCTTTACCAGGCAGACCAGGCAGGTAAAGCCGGATCTGGCTGCTCCCGGAGTCGATATCATCACCGCAAAAGCAGGAGGGGGATATGAAGCGGTGACAGGAACCTCCTTTGCAGCCCCATTTGTCACGGGGAGCGCGGCGCTTTTGATGCAGTGGGGCATTGTAGACGGAAACGACCCCTTTCTTTATGGGGAAAAGGTAAAGGCCTACCTCATCCGCGGCGCCCGCCATCTTCCCGGTTATACAGAATGGCCGAATGAGAGGGTGGGGTATGGGGCACTGTGCGTGGAGGAGAGTATACCGAAATGATTTTTTTCTTTTTGTGAAAGAAAGAATTGAATTGACCTGTCTTTTACAAGTATAATATCATTATAAGCCTGTTTGTTATTTGTACTTTTATGAGAGAGGTGAAGAAAAAATGGCAAATCTTATGACAGATTAATTGCTGCCGGATATTCTGTACAGGAAGCGAAAGAAAGGATTGGCGCTGTTGTAATAGAAGAGATTTACGATGTCATGAAGGAAAATCAACCATATGATGAGCAAAGATATGCCGGTGCATTAGAAAATATGGTACGGCAGTGTATTGACTATGAAGATACACATGAAATTCTGACAGAATGGAACAAATGGGATAATCTGGTTCAGGAAGGATATGGGACCCTCGTTGATCAAAATTTCGAAAAAATGATTCCGTTATGGTGGAAAACATGGGAAATTTTTCAGAAAATTGTTAAAACGGCAGAATATAAAATAGGCATTAGTGGACTTATGGAATCTCAGGACTATGAATATCCAATAGATGCATGGCTGCAGGATATGGAAATGGAACTGGGAAATGCAGGTGAACACGAAAAGCGTGTAGAATTTTGCCGGAGAATCCTGGAAATGCTGGACTGGAGCTTTGATGATGGCAGTAATTTTAAATCCGCAATCGGGGAAGAGTTATATGCAGAAGGAAAAGCGGAACAGGGGAGAACGTGGTTTGAAGACTGGCTAAAGGAGGAACCGCATAACCAGAATGCTCTGAATGTCTGGAGCTGGTGTATTCAGGAGGAAAAAGGAGCAGAAGAAGCCTATAAAATTATTCGCAGGGAAGTTATAGGTGTCGCATGTACGTTTAAAAATGAACTCCTATTCGGGCGGGCGAAATTACTGGCAGAAAAACTGGGAAAATCAGAAGATCTGGAATGGATAAAGTCACAACTGGAGACTTTTTCAAAGGTGGTTGAAAAAGCTGATCTTATATCCAAACGATCCCTGCCCCTGCGGCAGTGGGAAAAAATACAAGAAATGCTGTGGAAGAAAACAGTAAGGGAGATTTCTTAAGATGACCGAAGAAGATATAAAAAATTTATCGAAAAAAGAATTGCAGGACATCACTTTTAAAGTACAGAAATTATTGTCAGATAAACAGAAAAAGGAATTCCAGAAGATAGTTAAAGAGGCTGGAATACAGCCTGGGAATAAGAAATCACAGGCAGCGTTAGTGAGAATGTCGGATGATTTTGTGAATGAGAAAATGATACAAATACAGAATTGGAAGGATCAGATTGATGAAGGGGAGCTTTACCTTGATACAGAAGAGTATGAAGACTACTCCAGCGGATACTGGGAAGCAGACTGGATTACAGAGTATTATGATAATCAGGGAATCGGCGATAAGATCATGTCTATGATTCGGTTTGTGGAGGATTGTGTCGATGACAGACGGTATCAGGAAGCAAATGAGATATATGAATGGCTGTGGCAAATGTCTGTTTCTACAGACAGTGAGTACGAAGACTCCGTGGATCTGGAAATGCTGGAAGAAAATAATCTGATACATACAGACATGAAACATCTGGCGCTGCTGACTTTATATGCGGATTATCAGGTGCTGCCGGCAAAGGAGCGCGCTAGGGATATCTATCTATATTTTTCCAGCAGTGCATTTACAAAAATACATTTGGAAGAAATGTTCCATGTCGGAAGAGAAGAACTGGAGGAAACAGAACAGTTCTGGGAAGACTGGATTGATCTTCTGAAGGCGAAAAATGGAGATATAGAAGCCAGACTTCTGAAAGAAGCCGTTTTGTATTGCAGAGGAATAGATGGCCTGCATGAAATGGCGAGAGAAAATGCATCTGTACATCCATCTTTGTATTTATCTGTGATGGAGCAGTATGAGAAAGGGCATTTATATGACGAAATTGAAAATGTTGGTGAAGATGCATTGAGTAAAATTAATGCTAATCTGAGAATACGGAGTGAAATTGCTTTAAAAGCAGCATTTGCAGCCTCCTGTTTAAATCATGAAGAAAAAATGATGCAGTTTAGATGGGTGCTCGTAAGACAGTAATTCTAAAAAAATTACTATTTTACGGCATCTGTCTGACAGGGTTGGAAACAACAACGAAAAGAACGATGTCGAGTCGCATGACCGGCATCGTTCTTTTTTGCAACAAAATATTAGAATTACGGAGGTATTTACCATGAAACGCTTGTTATCTTGTGAATTTAACCTTGATACTGCTTGTGTAGAGCTTTGCTTTTCAGACGGCAGCATGGTTTCTATCGACCCTATCGCTGTGGAAAATGCGGTAGTGAATAATATGTATCAACAGTCGGAACTCGACTATCTGATCTATAATGACCCTGCTGCATATGCTGATTTAATCCTTAACGGCGATCCTGCTGTCTACCTCAAGACAGTTACGGAATACCAAAGCCTTGATTGATTTTTACTGACGAACAAGAGTTGCCTTGCCATTCAGCTGGGCAGCTCTTGTTTTGGCATGGACAAGTTCATAAAAAGCTACGCTTTACTCTGGTAAATTTTGAAACTAATCTTGAAAAATATGGTGCCGTCTTGTATAATAATGTGTGTACACATGCAGTAAATCTTTTTTTAATGCCGCAGTACTCAAAATTTGAGTTTGGAGATTTGCATCATGACAGATTTTTATAAATTACTTAAAAATTTAAAATTATCCCAAATACATAGGTCTCATGGGAAAGAATATTATGTCGATCCATTTAGAGAGCGATTAATCTTGAAAACGCCAGAAGAAACTGTGCGGCAACAAGTTTTACAATACTTGTTATCATGCAAAAATATACCTAAGGAAATGATACAAGTCGAAATGCGTCTTTCTAAATACCAAGTAAATAGTGCTCGGCGTGCCGATATTATTGTAGAGAGATTTAATGGAAACAAGGGCGAACTGTCACCTCTTGCGATCATTGAATGCAAAGCACCCGAAATCATGATTGGTGATAGTGCAATTCAGCAAGCTATAGACTACGCAGATGATTTGAACGCAGACTACATTTTTGTCACAAATGGCGATTACGCTATGACTGCAAAATATGAAGCTGACTCAAATCAATATGTACTCTTAAGTGAGTTGCCAGATTATCAATCCATGCTATGTGGGCAAGGTGATTATTTGCCTGAAGATAAGCCTAAAGAACGCTTTGCATTTGACGTTCTTAATGAAAATAAGGATTATTATCGTGGGTACGAATTTAACCCCGATACTCCGAGTGAGTTGCTTCCTTTTTTGACAAACTTATGGGAGTGCTTTTTAGACACAAGCCATAAAATGCCGGAAAAACAGTATAAGCATTTTCGTCTGATAAAAGACTATGGGATTAGATTTCTTTCTTGTGGCAACGCAGCTGGAGGAAGTTATCAAGGAGCATATCGTTCTTTTTTGATTGAATATCAAGCTGATACAAAGTTTATGAATTTAGGGTTCTTTGATTACGGCTCACATACGATATTAACCGTTTCTGTTGACAAGGATAACAACAAACCGCACAACTCACTTCAGTATGATGTGAACGCTATAATCCGAAATGGGGAAAGATACTCTTTCCCGCATCATGGAAGAATTGCCATTGGAAAGAAAGGAAGCGGCAAAGTAAGCGAGTTGAAGGAGCTGATAGGAAACGAAGCGCCGGAGTTATTAGTTCGTGGAGATATTTTCTTGGGAACGCTGCACAACCAAAAATTACTTTATCTTGATGATGCTGATGTAACTGATTTTGTTGAAAAAATGTTGACCTATGCACTGATAAGAGATGTATTTCGTGAAATGAAATCGGGAAATTAGTTGTTGTCTCAATCTTAATAATAGCTTGTTAATGAATATGGCAGTATGAGAGCTGGTGAAAATATGTCAGGAAAACGAAATCCACCAAACAGGCAACGCCCAATACAGGTGAAGTTTTTTGTAGACGAAAAAGAGCTTGACCTGATAAAACAGAAAATGGCACAGATGGGAACAGAGAATATGAGTGCCTATCTCCGCAAAATGGCAATCGACGGGTATGTTGTGAATTTGGATATGCCTGAACTCCGTGAGCTGACTTCCAAAATGAAGCGAATATCCAACAGCGAAAACCAGATTGCCAAACAGCTCAACACATCGGGTAACATCTACGAAGCTGATATCGAAGAAATCAAAAAGAATCAGGAAGAAATTTACGAAGGCATTAAAAAAATCCTGTGTTCTCTTTCCCATCTGAAGTGATGTCAGCTCCATAGGAGCGTAGCTGGTTTACCCTGGGAATCCTGGATTACATTGATATGTTTGAGGGTACTATGAATGCAGGCTTAAAAACATTTATGATAGATACCTATAAGGCTCAGGTGGAGAAGCTTAAGGAGCTTCAGGATCCCAAAACCGGACTGTGGCATACGGTTCTCACAGACCCGGACAGCTATGTGGAAACCTCAGGTACTGCAGCGATTACAGCGGGGATTCTCAAGGGGATCCGCTGCGGCATACTGGATGATTCCTATCTTCCATGCGCTGTAAAGGCCATTCGGGGAATTTTAGACTGTATTGATTCAGACGGAACGGTTCTTGAAGTGTCCGGAGGCACAGGAATGGGGATGGATGCAGAACATTACAAAAATATCCTGATTGCTCCTATGGCATATGGACAGTCTCTTACCATACTGGCCCTGGCAGAAGCATTGAACGTTTAAACCGGAGTTTACAGGCAGATGAATACAGGAACCCAAGGGCTTCCTGATTGCGAAAGCACAGGCAGTATGGTAAAATGAAGGCAGTTATTTCAAAATATCAGGAGGTCGTTTCATGCTTGCGTATACCTATGTGGAAAAGGGAAAATTTAAACTTCTTGACAAACCGGTTCCAAAACTTTCAGATGCAAGAGATGCGATTGTGCGTGTTACCATGTCCAGCATCTGCAGCAGTGATCTTCATATCAAGCACGGTTCTGTACCCCGGGCAGTTCCGGGAATTACAGTGGGCCATGAGATGGTGGGAATCGTGGAAGAAACAGGAAAAGATGTAACCGGGGTAAAGCCGGGAGACAGGGTAACGGTAAATGTGGAAACGTTTTGCGGAACCTGTTTTTTCTGTCAAAATGGATATGTAAACAACTGTACCGATCCAAACGGCGGCTGGGCCCTGGGATGCCGGATCGACGGCGGGCAGGCAGAATATGTGCGTGTTCCCTATGCGGATCAGGGATTAAATAAAATTCCGGATGAGGTCAGTGATGAGCAGGCTCTTTTTGTGGGGGATGTGCTGGCGACCGGCTTCTGGGCAGCCAGAATATCAGAAATTACAGAAGAAGACACCGTGCTGATCATTGGCGGCGGCCCCACAGGCATCTGTACCCTGCTGTGCGTGATGTTAAGGAAGCCGGAAAAGATTCTGCTCTGTGAACAGGATGAAGACAGACGCCGTTTTATAAAGGAGCATTATCCAGAGGTAATTATCCTTTCTCCAGAGCAGATCCGGGAAGCGGTAAAGAGAGAAAGCCGCCATGGAGGGGCCGATGTGGTTCTGGAGGTAGCAGGGACAGAGGATACCTTCCGCATGGCCTGGGAGTGTGCCCGCCCCAATGGAGTTGTAACAATAGTGGCTCTCTATGACAAGCCTCAGGTATTGCCTCTTCCTGAAATGTATGGGAAAAATCTGACCTTTAAAACCGGCGGCGTAGATGGCTGTGACTGTGAGGAAATTCTTTCGCTGATCCGGGAGGGGAAGATTGATACCACACCATTAATTACACACCGGTTTGCTCTGTCAGAGATTGACGCTGCCTATGATGTGTTTGAAAACCGCAAAGATCATGTGATCAAGGCAGCGGTAGTGCCGGACAGGCAGATGTAGGGGAAAAGCCGCGCTGTTCATTCAAATATATTTGTGATATAATAAGAGCATCGACTGCAAAAAGACGCAGCCGGTGCTTTTGTTTACAGATCAGGCAGATATAAGAGAAAAGAGGTGCGGAATGAATGTTAGAGAGTCATTAGAGGCCCTGGAGGAACAGACCTTAAGTCCATATGCTTCCTTTTCTTCACGGACGAGGGGAAGGGATCATGCAGAACCGCTCTGTGATATACGGCCGGAGTATCAGAGAGACAGGGATCGGATCCTCCACTGTAAGGCATTCCGCAGGCTGAAGCATAAAACCCAGGTGTTTTTGGCGCCGGAGGGAGATCATTACCGCACCCGGCTGACGCATACTCTGGAGGTATCCCAGATTGCCAGAACCATTGCCAAGTCTCTGCGTCTGAATGAAAGCCTCACGGAGGCCATTGCCTTAGGACACGATCTGGGCCATACGCCCTTTGGACATTCGGGAGAAGCTGTTTTAGATCAGATCTGCGAGGATGGCTTTACCCATTACGAACAGAGCGTCCGCATCGTAGAGGTTCTGGAAAAAGATGGAAAGGGTCTTAATTTAACCTGGGAAGTCCGGGACGGGATTTTAAATCACCGGACCGCAGGCCATCCATCCACGCTGGAGGGTGCCATTGTCCGGCTGTCGGATAAGATTGCCTATATCAATCACGATATTGATGATGCGATCCGTGCCCGTATGTTTGCAGAAGAGGAGCTCCCAAAGGAGTATACGGATGTTCTTGGAAACAGTGTGCGGGAACGGTTGAACCGTATGATACGGGATCTTATTTTAAACAGTATGGATCAGCCTCAGATTATCATGTCTTCAGATATGGAGGAGGCGATGAAGGGCCTGCGCCGGTGGATGTTTGAACATGTATATAGAAATGACATTCCAAAGGCAGAAGAAAGCAAGGCCCAGGAGATGATCGCCAGACTGTATGAATATTATATGAAGCATGCGGACCGTCTTCCCATGGAGTATATTCTTTTAATGGTAAATGGGGAGAAAAAGTCCCGGGTGGTCTGCGACTATATTGCGGGAATGAGTGACATTTATGCCATTGACCGGTTTGAGGCGCTGTTTGTGCCTAAACGGTGGAATGTATACTAAAACAAGTCGGAAGGGAGAAGATGCATGTACTATCCGGATGAAGTCATAGAAGAAGTGAGAATGAAAAATGACATCGTGGATGTGATCTCAGGATATGTAAAACTGCAGAAAAAAGGAGCTAACTATTTCGGCCTGTGCCCGTTTCACAATGAAAAATCGCCTTCCTTTTCCGTTTCTCCGGGCAAGCAGATGTACTACTGCTTTGGCTGCGGGGCGGGCGGAAATGTGCTTACCTTTGTGATGGAATACGAAAACTATACCTTTCAGGAGGCGCTTACCGCTCTGGCAGACCGGGCCGGGGTCAGTCTCCCCAAGATGGAGTACAGCAAAGAGGCCAGAGAACAGGCAGAGTTTCGCTCCAGGCTCCTTGAGGTAAACAAGCTGGCTGCCAATTATTTTTATTATCAGTTGAAGCAGCCCCAGGGAAAGGCCGGATATGAGTATTTTAAGGAAAGGCGCGGGCTTACGGATGAGACCATCCTGCGCTTTGGTTTGGGCTATTCTAATAAGACCAGTGATGACCTGTACCGGTTTTTAAGGGAAAAGGGCTATGAGGACAGCTTTTTAAAGGAAACAGGCCTTGTGACCGTAGAAGAACGCGGCGGCAGGGACAAGTTCTGGAACCGTGTCATGTTTCCCATTATGGATGTAAATAACCGTGTGATCGGCTTTGGAGGCCGTGTGATGGGAGAAGGGGAGCCAAAGTATCTAAACTCTCCGGAAACCAGGCTCTTTGATAAAAGCCGCAGCCTTTACGGCTTAAATTATGCCAGAACCACCAGGGAGAAGTTTATGCTGATCTGCGAGGGTTATCTGGATGTGATCTCTTTGCATCAGGCCGGTTTTACCAATGCAGTGGCCTCTCTTGGGACTGCCTTTACCAGTCAGCATGCGGGGATTTTGAAGCGGTATACGGATCAGGTGATCTTAACCTATGACAGCGATGGAGCCGGTGTAAAAGCAGCCTTAAGAGCCATCCCTATTCTCAGGGAAGCAGGGCTTTCAGCCAGAATTTTAAATATGAGCCCCTGTAAGGATCCAGATGAATTTATCAAACAGATGGGGCCGGATGCGTTCAGAAAGCGGATTTTGGAGGCGAAAAACAGCTTCCTGTTTGAGATTGATGTGCTGAAACGGCAGTATGCGCTGGATGATCCGGAGCAGAAAACGAAGTTTTATCAGGAAACAGCCAGAAAGCTGCTCCAGTTCGGGGAACCCTTAGAGCGGGACAATTATCTTCAGGCAGTAGCCAGAGAGCATATGATTAAAGAGGATGAGCTGCGCCAGCTGGTAAACCGCATGGGTATGCAGCTTGGATTAAAGGCAGGTGACAGCTACCGAGAGGACGCGGGAGGACGGGGCTACAGAGAAACTGTACCGGATGAAGGGGCTTCCTTTAAAGGTGAATCTGAAGGCCGGACAGGGAACGGGGATGGAACGAAATCCCGCCGCCGTCCGGAAAGAGAAGACGGTATACGCCGCTCCCAGCGTCTGCTTTTAACCTGGCTGATCGAGGATCCGGCTCTGTTTGATAAGATCCGCGGAGTTATAACCGCAGATGATTTTGTGGAAGAGCTGTATCATCAGGTGGCGGTGATGGTCTTTGAAGGCCATGAGCAGGGCAGTTTAAATCCGGCTGCGATCCTCAGCCGTTTTATCAATGATGACGATCAGTACCGGGAGGTGGCGGCTCTTTTTAACGCCAGCCTGAAGGAGTCTTTAAGCAATGAGGAGCAGAAAAAAGCTTTTTCAGAAACGGTTTTAAAGGTGCGCAGACACAGTCTTGACACGGCCAGCCGCAATGCAAAGGATATCGCCCAGCTGCAGGAGATCATAAAGCAGCAGGCTGCCTTAAAGCAGATCAGCATTTCTCTGGATTAGCGCATAAAAATTATTACACGAACAGGAAAATGAATATGACGAATCATACAGCAAATTTTGTTCCCCGTCTGTCTGAGCGCCTGAAGCTGGTGGCTTCCTTTGTGCCCCAGGACAGCCGGATCGCAGACATCGGTACGGACCACGGCTTTGTTCCCATCTGTCTGGCAAAAGAAGGCCGCATAAAAAGCGCCCTTGCCATGGATGTGCGGACAGGCCCTCTGGAACGGGCGGAGGCTCACATAAAGGAGGCGGGAATTTCAGATATCCCTATAAGCACCCGTTTAAGCGACGGATTAAAAGAGTTAAAGCCCCAAGAGGCAGACACGGTGATCATCGCCGGAATGGGAGGCGAATTGGAGATAAAGATTCTGCAGGAGGGAAGGCATCTATGGAGCACGATCCGGCGTTTTATCCTTTCGCCTCAGTCAGATCTTGAAAAGGTACGCCGCTTCCTTTCAGAAGAGGGGTTTCTCATTGAAAAAGAGGCCATGCTCCGGGAGGAAGGAAAATACTATACGGTTATGAGCGTGGTGCGGGGAGCTATGGTTTATAACAGGACCATTGAATACCGCTATGGAAAATACCTTCTTGAACAGAAGGAACCCGTTTTAAAAGAATATTTAAAAAAAGAGGAGGAACGGGTTTTGGCAATCCTTGCATCGCTTTCCGCAAAAGAGAAAGGGGAGCTTACAAAAGGGCAGGAAAAAGCCAGACAGTCCCTTTTAGAAGAATTATCACAGATCAGGGAGGCAGAATATGAAGTGCAGTGACATCATAAAGATATTACAGGAAACGGCTCCGGAAAGCTGCGCCTGCGACTGGGATAATCCCGGTCTGTTAGCGGGAAGAAGCGATAAGGAGGTAAAAAAGATATACATTGCCCTGGATGCCACGGATGAGGTTGTAGATGCAGCCATTCGTGAAAAGGCGGATCTTCTTCTTACCCATCATCCCCTTATTTTCCGTCCTGTTAAGAAGGTAAATGACCAGAATTTTATTACAAGGCGGCTGGTGCGGCTGATCCAGGCAGATATTTCCCTGTATGCCATGCATACAAATTTTGACGCCGCGCCTGAGGGAATGGCAGCTCTGGCAGCAGAGCGGCTGGATATAAGGGAAATACGTCCTTTAGAGTGTATGGGGGAGATGAAAGAAAATGGAACATCCGTCCCCTACGGAATCGGGGCTGTGGGCAGCCTTTATGAGCCTATGACGGTGAATGGTCTGGCGGAGAAGGTAAAGAAAGCTTTTGATCTTCCTTTTGTGCTGGTTTACGGGCCGGGACTGATGGACAAGGAAGTGAAAAGGGCAGCTCTCTGTCCCGGCTCCGGATCAAGCGTTATTGAGCAGGCGGTTTTGGCAGGAGCCGATGTTTTGATCACCGGTGATATCGGCCATCATCCGGGAATTGACGCGGCAGCCAGGGGACTTGCCGTCATTGACGGAGGCCATTACGGGCTGGAGCATATTTTTATCCAGCATATGGCTGAGGTTCTGCGGGAAAAACTAAAAGGTGAGGCAGCGCTTGTTCTGGCAGAGCCGGCCTGGCCGTCCGTTCTTTTATAGGAAAGCGGCAGCTGCTTATAGCGGCAGCAGAAAATCAGAAGTGGGGAGGTAAGCATATGGTACGGGTGAAAATTGGAACAGACATAAGAGAATATCCTCAGGGAACGACCTGGGCGCAGGTGGCAGAAGAGTATCAGAGTGGTTTTGAACATGATATTTTGCTGGTACAGATTGGTGGAAAGCTCCAGGAACTTCACAAGACCGTCAGGGATGGCAGTCTGCGCTTTATCACTGCAGAGGAAAAGCCGGGAATGTCTGCCTATCAGCGCAGCGCTACCCTGCTGATGCTAAAGGCCCTCTATGCAGTGGCCGGGGCAGAACGGGTGGAAAAGGTGATCGTGGATTTTTCCGTAGGAAAGGGTTTTTTCGTAGAGGCAAGAGGCGCATTTACTGTGGACGATGGTTTTTTGGAGCGGGTAAAGGCAAAAATGGAAGAATATGTAAATCGGAAAATTCCCATCCAAAAGCGCAGTGTATCCACGGATGATGCGATCGAGCTGTTTCACGATCATCATATGTATGATAAAGAGCGGCTGTTCCGTTACCGCCGTGTCTCCCGTGTGAACATGTACAGCATTGACGGCTTTGAGGATTACTATTACGGGTATATGGTGCCGGATACGGGATATCTGAAATATTTTGATTTAAAGCGGTATCAGTATGGCTTTGTCCTCCTTCTTCCGACAATGGGAAAACCAAAAGAACTGCCTGAGTTTGTACCCCAGGATAAGCTGTTTGCTACGCTGGCCGAGTCCGCCCGGTGGGGCAGGGGAACGGATCTGGAGACCGTAGGAGCTTTAAATGATACCATCGCCGCAGGAGGGATGGCTCATCTGATTTTAATTCAGGAGGCGCTTCAGGAAAAGAAGATCGCGGAGATCGCGGCGCAGATCGCGGAGAAGAAAACTGCGAAATTTGTTATGATCGCAGGCCCGTCCTCTTCTGGAAAGACCACCTTTTCCCATCGTTTGTCTATTCAGCTTGAGGCTGCCGGGCTGCGTCCCCATCCCATTGCGGTAGACAATTACTTTGTAAACCGGGCAGACAGTCCAAGGGATGCGGAGGGAAATTATGACTATGAGAGCATTAAATGCCTGGATGTAGAGCAGTTTAACCGGGATATGACGGCTCTGATGGCAGGAGAACGGGTAGAACTTCCGTATTATAATTTCAAAAAGGGCATACGGGAGTATAAGGGTGATTTTCTGCAGCTGGGAAAGGACGATATCCTTGTGATCGAGGGCATCCACTGCCTCAATGACGAGCTGTCCTATGCGCTTCCGAGAGAAAGCAAATTTAAGATTTATATCAGTGCATTAACCCAGTTAAATATTGACGAGCACAACCGGATTCCTACCACGGACGGGCGGCTGATCCGCCGCATGGTCCGGGATGCCAGGACACGGGGCTCTTCTGCCAGAGAAACCATCCGTATGTGGCCTTCTGTTCGCAGAGGAGAGGAACAGAACATTTTCCCCTATCAGGAGGAGGCGGATGCCATGTTTAACTCCGCTCTTATCTATGAACTGGCAGTATTAAAGCAGTATGTGGAGCCGCTGCTTTTTGGAATCCCAAGAGACTGTGATGAGTATGTGGAAGCAAAACGGCTGCTGAAATTTCTGGATTATTTTATCGGGGTCAGCAGTGAGGATATACCGAAAAATTCCATTCTTCGGGAATTTATCGGGGGAAGCTGTCTGGATGTATAAGGGGTACGGACAGAATATGACATCAGAGGGCAGAAAAAATACAGACTTGTAGCTCTGCCGGGAAGGAAGTATATAATATGGAAGCAATTGGAGCAGATCTCAGCTTTGTAAACCTTGGGATCACCTTTACCCACCTGCCAAACAGCATTTCCGTTTTTGGATTTCGGATTGCTTTTTACGGGGTCATCATCGGGCTTGGGATGTTAGCCGGCATGGCGGTGGCATTTTCAGATGCAAAGCGCAGAGGACAGGATCCGGATCTCTATCTGGATTTTGCCCTTTACGCCATTGTGTTTTCCATTATAGGGGCCAGACTTTACTATGTGGCCTTTGAGTGGGACAACTATAAAAATGATCTTCTTCAGATCTTTAATCTTCGGGCAGGAGGTCTGGCAATCTACGGCGGAGTGATTGGTGCGGTAATTACGCTTATTGTATTTACCAAAGTACGCCATCAGTCCTTTTTCTCCATGGCAGATACGGGAGTTTTAGGACTGCTGACAGGACAGATTATCGGCCGGTGGGGGAATTTCTTTAACTGCGAGGCCTTTGGAGGATATACAGACAGTCTGTTTGCCATGCGCATTAAGGAAAGCATCGTAAACCCGTCCATGATCTCACAGGAGCTGATCGACCACAGGATTGTGGAAAATGGGATATCCTATATCCAGGTACATCCCACCTTTTTATACGAATCGGTGTGGAATCTGAGCGTCCTTCTCTTTATGCTATGGTACAGAAAACGCAAGCGTTTTGACGGGGAAATGCTCTGGATCTACTTTTTGGGCTACGGCGTGGGACGTTTCTGGATCGAGGGCCTGCGGACAGATCAGCTGAAGGTTCCGGGAACCGCTCTGGCTGTGTCGCAGCTTCTTTCCGCTACTTTGGCGGGAGCGGCAGTGGGAGCTTTGACCTATCATTATAAAAAATTAAGCAAAAAAGAAATATAAAATCCATATATGGATCAAAAGAGGCAGACAGGAGGCGAAAGCCGTTGTCTGTCTCTCATTTTTTCCAGAAAATTCCTTCTCTTTTTTGAAAGAAAAACGTAAAAACTTCTTGCCAATTCCCAGTTTCTGTACTATTATGGACGTACAAGTGGTAGAAAGTGGTGCAAAGTGGTAGAGGATGGTTGTTGCGTGGATGAACGGGGGATTTGGGATTTTCCTCCGGCCGCGCTGATTTGCCATGGGATGTACAGCAGGTGATGAGCTATGTTCATGGGTGAATACAATCATACAGTTGACGCAAAGGGACGTCTGATCGTTCCGTCGCGGTTCAGGGAGCAGTTAGGGGAGGAGTTCGTGATCACGAAGGGACTCGATAACTGCCTTTTTGTGTATGATCATTCAGAATGGACCGCTCTTGAAGAGAAGCTTCGCTCCCTGCCTCTTACCAATGCTGCCGGACGTAAATTTTCACGTTTTCTTTTAGGAAGCGCTGCCACCTGTGAAGTGGACAGACAGGGAAGGATCCTGCTACCCTCTGTTTTACGGGAATTTGCAGGCATCGAAAAGGATGCCGTGCTTGTAGGTGTTGGAAGCCGCATTGAAATCTGGAATAAGGATAAATGGGCTGAGGCCAATACCTTTGATGATATGGAAGAAATCGCAGAACATATGGAAGGCTTGGGTATTTGATGGAGGAACATGGATTTGTACATAAGTCCGTACTGTTATATGAAACAGTGGGCAGCCTGAATATAAAGCCGGGGGGCATTTATGTAGACGGCACACTGGGCGGAGGCGGCCATGCATACGAGGTATGCAAGCGTTTAGGAAGCGGCCGGCTTATTGGGATCGATCAGGATGCGGACGCCATTGAGGCAGCGGGACGCCGTCTGGCTCCATTTAAGGACAAGGTTACCATTGTCAGGAGCAATTACCGCAGCATGGCTGATGTTTTAAAGGAACTGGATATCCCGCGAGTGGACGGAATCTATCTGGATCTGGGAGTTTCTTCCTACCAGTTAGATACAGCTTCCAGGGGATTTACATACAGAGAGGACGCGCCTCTTGATATGCGGATGGATCAGAGAAAGGAAGAGACAGCCGCTGATATTGTAAATGGATACAGCGAGATGGAGCTGTTCCGCATTATCCGTGATTACGGAGAAGACCGCTTTGCCAAAAACATTGCAAAGCATATCGTAAAGGCACGGCAGGAAAAGCCGGTTGCCACTACAGGAGAGCTGTGCGAGATCATAAAGGCAGCCATTCCCGCCAAGGTGAGAGCCACAGGCGGTCATCCTGCCAAGAGAACCTTTCAGGCTATCCGCATTGAGCTGAATCATGAGCTGGATGTGCTGGAGGAGTCCATCGACGGTATGATAAGACTGTTAAATCCAGGAGGAAGACTCAGTATTATTACATTCCATTCTCTGGAAGACCGTATCGTGAAGAGCCGGTTCAGGATCAATGAGGATCCCTGTATCTGCCCTCCCGATTTTCCGGTCTGTGTCTGCGGAAGGAAAAGCAGGGGCAGGGTGATTACGCGAAAGCCCATCCTTCCTTCAGAGGAGGAATTGGAGGAAAACAGCCGCTCAAAGAGTGCGAAGCTGAGAGTGTTTGAACGGGGAGAGTGAGAAGAAAATCAGGCAGGACAGAAGATTATGAAGGGAGGAATCAGCCATGGCCCAGAGAATGGGAAGACCCACAGGCAGAAGTGGGGCGTACAACAGAAGAAATACCCGTGATATGGCTTATATCGGGGGTACAGCCGCACCAAAGCTGGAACCGGAGTACAGACCGGAAAGAAAAGCTCCGGTCAGACGGAAAAAGACAGGGCTGCATCAAAATCAGCAGCTGCGCCGTAACCGGGAGAGAGCCATGGCTATGGATCTGCCCTATGTATTTCTTTTGGCAGCTGCCTGTATCTGTACATTATATATTTGTGTCAGCTATCTGCACCTGCAGTCCGGAATTACAGCCAGAATGCACAATATTGAACATCTGGAAGCGCAGCTTGAGAAAATGAAAACGGAAAATGACGCGCTGGAAACCAGCATCAACAGCAGCATTGATCTGAATAAAATCTATGAGATTGCAACCAAGGAGCTGGGCATGGTTTATGCCAGGAGAGATCAGGTGCTCTTATATGATAAGACAGAAAGCGAGTATGTAAGACAGTATGAAGACATCCCGGAACACTAGGCCGTCCCCTTATGGGGATCGGTCTGAGGGCCGTAAAAGGGGATCGAAAAGCGGCCATTCTAAAAGAGTATTTACAGAGCATATGAGGGGGAAGCTGGCAATCACGGCAATCGTGATCACGCTGGCTTTATTTGCACTTATATGGGTATTGTATGGAATTATAAAGGAAAATAACGATCAGTACAGCAAGATCGTTTTAAGCCAGAGGCAGCAGGAATTTTCCAGCCGGATCCTTTCGTACAGACGGGGGGATATTGTAGACCGCAATGGAACGCTACTTGCTACCAGTGAAAAGGTGTATAACCTGATCCTGGATCCCCAGCAGATCATGAAAAAGCCGGAATACTATTTAGAGCCGACCATTCAGGCTCTGGTGGACTGCTTCGGTTTTGATTCCGGGGAAATCCGCAGCCTGATCCAGGAAAAGAGCGACCGGGCATATGTTCCTTATAAAAAGGGCAAACAGTTAAGCTATGATCAGAAGGTAGCCTTTGAAACCATGCGCAAAGAGCGCAATGCCGCCTATTATGCAAGTGAGGATGAGAGCCAGTCACGCTTAAGGATCATGGGTGTGTGGTTTGAGGATCAGTACCGGAGAGTATATCCCTACGGTTCAGCCGCCTGCAGTGTGATCGGTTTTTCCAGTGCGGACGGCACGGTGGGAACGGGCGGGATCGAGCAGTTTTACAATGAAGATCTGATGGGAGTAAACGGCCGTGAATACGGCTATCTGGATGAGGAAAATAATCTGGAAGGCGTGTTAAAAGAGCCGACAAACGGAAAAACCGTTGTTTCCACCATTGATCTGAATATCCAGAACATCCTCCAGAAGTATATTGATGAATGGCAGACTACTGTGGGAAGCCATGTGACGGCTGCCATTGCCATGAATCCCAAAAACGGAGAGATCCTGGGAATGGCAACCAGCAATAAATTTGATCTGAATGACCCCAGAAAGATCGAGGGCTATAGTGATGACCAGCTTTATGAGCTTGGGAAAAAGGATGCGGTTTCTGTATACAAAAGGGAGCATCCGGATACAACCCTGACCCAGGAGCAGATGATCGCGGATACGAAACGGGAGGATGTGATCTCCTATGGACGTCAGGTGGTCTGGAACCAGATCTGGAGAAATTTCTGTGTCAGTGATACCTATGAACCCGGTTCTCCGTCCAAGATCCTTACTGTAGCGTCAGGACTGGAGGAAGGCGTTTTAAAAGGAAATGAATATTTTGACTGTGAAGGTCTTTTAAATGTGGGCGGCTGGCCCATTAAGTGTACGGCTTATGTAAAAGGCGGCCATGGCTCCTTAAGCCTTCAGGAGTCCATCATGCAGTCCTGCAATGTAGCTATGATGCGGATCGGCGCCATGATGGGAAAGGATATTTTCACAAAGTACCAGGCCATTTTTGGAATGGGGCAGAAAACAGGAGTAGATCTTCCCGGTGAGGCGGATGGCGCAGGCCTGATCTACAGCGCGGAAAATATGGGGCCGACGGAGCTTGCCACCAATGCCTTCGGACAGAATTACAACTGTACCATGATCCAGATGGCTGCCGCACTCTGTTCTGTCATCAATGGAGGCTCCTATTATGAGCCCCATGTTATGCGCCAGATCATGAATGAGCAGGGTTCCGTGGTAGAGACAAAGGATCCGGTCCTGGTTCGTGAGACCGTATCCTCTTCCACTTCGGAATTTCTGAAAGAGGCCATGTTTCAGACCGTGGAAAATGGTACGGGAGGAGCTGCAAAAGTAGCGGGTTATCACGTTGGAGGAAAGACGGGAACCGCAGAAAAGCAGCCACGTTCGGCTAAAAATTATCTTTTGTCTTTCGCAGGCTTTGCTCCTGCAGAGGATCCGCAGCTTTTTGTCTATGTTGTGGTGGATGTACCTAATTATCCTCCGGGTCCCCAGCAGGCTCACAGCTCCTTTGCCAGCGGCATTTTCGCCAAAATTATGGCAGAGGCCCTTCCATATATGAATGTATTTCCTGAAGCGGGCGCTGAGGAGGAACAGGCTGGCGATACGGCGGCGGACGAGGGTATCAATGAGCCTTCCGGATCGGAAGGCGAAGAAACAGAGCCGGAGACTGAAACACAGGAAACAGAAAAGGTATATGAAACAGACGAAACCATAGGAGACGGCTATGAAAGCGGCCTTCCCGATGGGGTACCGGCAGATCCAAACGCACCTTCCCTGTCGTTAGAGGAAACATCGGATGGATGGAAGGAAAAGAAAGAGAGCCAGTCAGAAGAGAAGGAAGACCTGGAAGGCACTGCTGGTGAAACAAAAGCTTCCTCTGAAGCCTGATGGGAATAAAATCCCCCGGGAATCCGTATATTTAATATCAATGGCGGATGGGGAAGTTATCAAATGAATCCAAATTTGACAAAGCATAGAAAAAACATAGCCGTCCTGGGCCTGCTCATTGCTGTAGCGATGACCGGACTTTTAGGGCGGCTTGGTTTTCTTATGCTGGTCCGGGCGGATCACTATGGTGAGATGGCCCGGGATCTTCATGAAAGAGAGCGTACCATCAAGGCGGCCAGAGGACGGATTCTGGATGCAGGGGGAAATGTGATCGCAGATAACAGGACGGTTTGTACTATTTCCGTGATCTATAATCAGGTCACGGATCGGGAAGAGGTGATCCGCTCCCTTTGCAGCATATTGGAGCTTTCAGAGGAGCCGGTCCGAAAAAAGGTAGAAAAACGCAGTTCCAGGGAGATCATAAAGACAAATGTGGATAAGGAAACCGGAGATAAGATACGGGCATTAAAGCTGGATGGAGTAAAAGTGGATGAGGACTATAAACGGTATTATCCCATGGGCAGTCTGGCTTCCAAGGTTTTGGGCTTTACTGGAGGAGACAATCAGGGGATTATCGGCCTGGAGGTTATGTATGAAAAGTATTTAAAGGGAAAAAACGGAGTGATTCTTACGCTGACAGATGCAAGGGGAGTGGAGCTTGACAAAGCAGCAGAAGACAGGATCGAACCGGTGGCGGGAAATGATCTTCAGATCAGCCTGGACGTAAATATTCAGCTGTACGCCCAGCAGCTTGCCTATCAGGTTATGGAACAAAAAAATGCGAAAAAAGTTTCTGTGATCGTGATGGATCCCCGGAACGGCGAGCTTCTTGCAATGGTCAATGCGCCGGAATTTGACTTAAATGATCCTTTTACGCCGGATCAGAATTTAAAAAGCCAGAGCCTTAAGGAAGAGGCGGCGGCCCGGTCGCAGACCATGGGGCTCCAGGACCGGCTGAATGCCATGTGGAGAAATACCTGCATCAATGATACATATGAGCCGGGCTCTACCTTTAAGATCATCACAGCGGCAGCCGGTCTGGAGGCGGGGGCAGTAACGCTTGAGGATATCTTCAGCTGTCCGGGCTTTCGCGTAGTGGAAGACCGGAGGATCCGGTGCCATAAGGCAGGAGGCCATGGAACAGAAACTTTTCTTCAGGGAGCAATGAATTCCTGCAATCCTGTGTTTATTGATGTGGGACAGCGGCTGGGAGTGGACCGGTACTATAAGTATTTTACCCAGTTTGGTCTTAAGGGAAAAACAGGGATCGATCTTCCGGGAGAGGCAGCCACGATCATGCATAAAAAGGAGAAAATGGGTGCTGTGGAATTAGCTACCGTATCCTTCGGACAGTCCTTTCAGATCACACCCATTCAGCTTATTACGACAGCGGCTTCCATTGTAAACGGCGGACACCGGGTTACGCCTCATTTTGGCGTAAGGGTGATCCGCTCGGATGGAGGTGCTGTAAAGGAACTTTCTTATCCTCAGGGAAAGCAGATCCTGTCTTCTGAGACCAGCGCTTCCATGCGGTATGTATTAGAACAGGTTGTGGCAGAGGGAAGCGGCAAACGGGCGGCGTTAGAGGGGTTCCGCATTGGAGGAAAGACAGCTACCTCAGAGAAACTTCCAAGAAGCCTCAAAAAATATATTTCCTCTTTTCTTGGCTTTGCCCCGGCGGACGATCCCAGGGTAATGGCCCTGATCACCATTGACGAACCCCAGGGAATCTATTACGGAGGAACCATTGCGGCTCCCGTGATCGGAGAATTATTTAAAAATATTCTTCCATATATGGGAATCCGGCCGGAGCCGAAAGCTGGTTGATTATTCTCCGAAAAAGACGTATACTATTATTGCTGTCCGGCGTTTGCCGGCAGAATACATATGAGATTGAGGTGCCCTATGATTCATGAGACGATATTAGCGATTATTATTGCATTTGCCATCAGCGCCCTGCTGTGTCCGATTATCATTCCCTTTCTTCACAAGCTGAAATTCGGCCAGCAGGTCCGGGATGACGGGCCTCAGAGCCATTTAAAAAAGCAGGGAACTCCTACCATGGGAGGACTGATCATTTTATCCAGCATTATTATCACATCCCTGTTTTATATTCCTTCTTATCCGAAGATCATTCCGGTGCTTTTTATGACGGCCGGTTTTGGGATCATCGGCTTTCTGGACGATTATATCAAGATCATCCTGAAGCGTTCGGAAGGATTGACTCCGCTCCAGAAGCTGGCAGGACAGATCGTGATCACAGGCATTTTTGCCTGGTATGTGCTTAACAGCGGCGAGGTGGGAACCGATATGCTCATTCCCTTTACAGGCGGGTTTGAGGATGGGAAATTCCTTTCTCTGGGTATCCTGTTTGTTCCGGCTCTGTTTTTTGTAACGCTGGGAACGGATAACGGTGTGAATTTTACCGATGGACTGGACGGTCTGTGCACCAGCGTAACCATACTTGTAGCGACTTTTTTAACCATTGTGGCCATTGGGGAGGATATGGGGATCAGCCCCATTACAGGAGCTGTGGTGGGAAGCCTTCTGGGGTTTCTGCTTTTTAATGTATATCCGGCAAAGGTGTTCATGGGAGACACTGGGTCTCTGGCGCTGGGGGGATTTGTGGCTTCTGCAGCATATATGATGCGTCTGCCTCTGTTTATTCCCATAATCGGTCTGATCTATCTGGTAGAGGTTCTGTCTGTTATTATTCAGGTAACGTATTTTAAAAAGACAGGGGGAAAGAGAATCTTTAAAATGGCACCCATCCATCATCACTTTGAACTGTGCGGATGGTCTGAAACAAGGGTTGTAGCCGTATTTTCCATTGTTACGGCCATTTTATGCATGGTCGCTTATCTGGGACTGTAAGAGCGCCGGCAGCTTAGGCAAAGAAGGAGGTTTAACCACGAATGGATCAAAGTCAGAGAGTATTAGTTGCGGGAACCGGCAAAAGCGGCATTGCTGCGGCAAAGCTGATTCTTAACCGGGGAGGAGAGGTAGTTCTCTATGATGGGAATACAGCTCTGGATGAAAAAGAGATCAAGGCCCGGTTTGAAGAGGGCGCTAAGGTAAATGTTGTTTTAGGGGAGATCAAGCGCTCCGACCTTCTTGGGGTGGAGCTGTGCATTATCAGTCCGGGAATTCCTCTTACAAGTCCTTTTGTGGCAGTTGTAGATGAGGCTAGGATCCCGATCCTTGGAGAAGTCGAACTAGCCTATCAGTGCAGCGCAGGAAAGCTGGCTGCCATTACGGGAACAAACGGAAAGACGACCACCACAGCTTTGACGGGAGCGATGGTAAGGAAAAAATATGAGGAAACTTTTGTAGTGGGAAATATCGGCGAACCTTTTACTGCAAAAGCAGCAGAAATGACAGAGGATTCGGTTGCCGTAGCTGAGATCAGCAGCTTTCAGCTGGAAACCATTATGGATTTTAAGCCCAATGTAAGCGTCATTTTAAATATTACGCCTGATCATCTGGATCGTCACGGAACCATGGAAACGTATACTCAGATCAAAGAGTGCATCACCATGAACCAGACGGAGGAGGATACGGTTGTCCTGAATTTTGATGACCCCATTTTAAAGGAATTCGGTAAAAAAGAGGGGCTGAAGCCAAAGGTAATCTGGTTTTCGTCAAAAGAGAGCTTAAAGGACGGATTTTTCCTGAAAGGAGAAGAAATCATATATGCAAAGGCCGGAAAAGAAACGGTTCTTTTAAATGTGAAGGAGCTTCAGCTTTTAGGCCAGCATAACTATGAAAATGTGATGGCTGCCGCTGCTGCTGCCATGACCCTTGGCGTATCCCTTGAGGCGATTGGAGAAGCGGCCAGGGAGTTTAAGCCGGTCGAGCATCGGATCGAGTTTGTGCGGGAACGCACCGGAGTCCGCTATTATAATGATTCCAAGGGAACGAATCCGGAGGCTGCCATCCGGGCTCTTAAGGCTATGCCGGGGCCGGTGCTCCTGATCGCAGGAGGGTATGACAAACACAGTGATTACAGTGACTGGGCCAAGGAATTTTCCGGCAGGGTAAAGTATCTGGTGCTGATCGGACAGACCAGGGATCGGATTGCGGCCTGTGCCAGGGAGCACGGCTTTACAGATGTTATGTATGCGGAGGATCTTCAGGAGGCGGTGCAGGTCTGCGCTGTTTATGCTGATTCCGGAGACTGTGTGCTTTTAAGCCCGGCCTGTGCCAGCTGGGGGATGTTTAAGGATTTTGAGGAACGGGGGCGCGTCTTTAAGGAATGCGTGATGGCTCTGTAGGAGGTAGAAAGGAATGGCTGGAAATAAGCGCCGGGCAGCGAGGCCGGAAGGAATAACGGGAGCAGCGGCGGCCAGAGTGCCGGCGCGGTATGATGCAGCCTCGGTGAGAGACGTCCGGTCTGCGCAAAGACCCGGAGGCAGTAAAAAGAGAAAGACAGGGACCGGCAGCCGTACGGTGCAGAGGACTTCCCGGAACAGCCGGTATGAGCAGGATGAAAGAAGGCGTCCGAGCGGACGTTCCCCTCAGGCCCAGAGGGTGCAGAGAGAGCCCCGCCAGGGACAGGGTCAGAGAATGCAGCAGGGCAGCCGGACGCAGGCGGCCCGTGCAGCATATGAGTATGGGAATCAGAAGCAGGCTTATGAGGCAGGAGCGGTTCCGAAAAAGAAAAGGGAACGCAGCTTTTACGATCTGAGCCTGGTGGTGATCATTATTGTCCTCACCGTTTTCGGACTGGTAATGATCTACAGCGCCAGTTCCTATACGGCCCAGCTGAATGATGACCTAAATAATAACAGTGCCTATTTTATGCAGCGCCAGGGTGGAATCGCCCTGGGAGGCTTTATCTTTATGCTGATCATTTCCAAGATGGACTATCACTGGCTCTACCGGCTGGCCGTGCCGTCCTATATATTGTCTCATATTCTTATGGTTATTGTAACCTTGGTGGGACGGGAGGTAAACGGAAAAAAAAGATGGCTGGATATAGGCCCCATCGGATTTCAGCCTTCTGAGTTTGCAAAAATTGCGTTGATCATCATGCTGGCAGCAGTGATTACGAAGCTGGGAGGAAAAATTAACCAGTGGGCCGTTATGGGAAAGGTATTTTTGCTGGCGGTTGCCATTGGCGCGATCGTAGCGGCAAATAACCTGAGTACAGGTATTATCCTGGTGGGAATCGGCTTTGTTATGCTGTTTGTAGCCTGTAAGGTGAAGTGGCCCTTTTTCCTGGCCGGCGGAGGGGCGCTGGGTATCCTTATGACCGCCGGGCCTCTGGGTAAATTCCTTTTAAATATCCATGTTCTTAAACCGTATCAGTATAACCGGATCGAGGCATGGCTGAATCCGGAGCTGGATCCGGAGGGAAAGAGCTTCCAGATCCTTCAGGGACTTTATGCTATTGGCTCCGGAGGTCTGATGGGGCAGGGACTGGGCGAAAGCATCCAGAAGCTGGGATTCCTTCCTGAATCCCAGAATGATATGATTTTTGCCATCATTTGTGAGGAATTGGGTCTTTTTGGGGCTATTGCGGTTATCATGCTGTTTCTTCTTATGATTTACCGGTTTGTGATGATCGCCAATGATGCACCGGATCTGTTCGGCGCTCTTTTGGTTGTGGGAGTGATGGCCCATATTGCCATTCAGGTTATTTTAAATATTGCTGTTGTGACCAATACGATCCCCAATACGGGAATTACCCTTCCCTTTATCAGTTATGGAGGCACATCCGTTCTGTTTCTTATGGTAGAGATGGGAATCGTGCTCAGTGTATCCAACCAGATACGTGCAGCAGTATGAGTGATGCAGCAAACAAAACACAAATGCACAAACAGCGGATAAAGGGCATATACTTTTGTATAGTATAATCGCTGCGGAGGTGGTCTTTTGTCCGCAATCCGTGTCAGTGGATGCATACCCTTAAAGGGGGAAATTTCCATACAGGGATCGAAAAATGCGGCCCTTCCCATGATGGCGGCCGCTCTCCTGCATAAAGGTCTTACGGTTCTTACCAATGTTCCCAGGATACAGGATACAGCCTGTATGATGAAGATCCTGGAAGCTCTGGGATGCAGCTGTATCCGCCGGGGATGCAGTGTTTTTATTGATGCCGGAGAGATAAAAAAAACGCAGGTGCCTCAGGAATATGTCCGGTCCATGCGTTCATCCATTATTCTATTAGGAGCTCTTCTGGGCCGTATGGGGCAGGGGAACTGCTGTTATCCCGGAGGCTGTCTGATCGGAGCAAGGCCCATCGATCTCCATCTTATGGCGTTAAAAAAAATGGGGGCCGTGATCCGCGAAGAAGACGGGATCATAGAGGCCTGCGCAGGAAAGGACGGGCGTCTTAAGGGGACGGAGATTGTTTTTTCCTATCCCAGCGTGGGGGCTACGGAGCAGGCTCTTTTGGCTGCTGTGCTCGCAGAGGGAGTAACGATTATCCGCGGTGCTGCCATGGAACCGGAAATCAGCCAGCTGTGCGGCTTCCTTAATAATATGGGAGCTGTGATCTGTGGTGCAGGCACAAAAAACCTGATGATCCAGGGGGTGCGATCGTTAAGGGACAGCGCCTTTCGGGTAGAAGGCGACCGGATCGTGGCGGGAACCTATGGGGCTGCTGTGATGGCAGCTGGAGGAGACGTAACCTTAAAAGGCGTCCGCCCGTCGGCGCTCAAGCTTCCTCTGGCCCTTTTTTCCCGATCTGGAGGAAAGGTTACAGTTTCTGAAAGCAGCGGACGGCTTCAGGCGACAGGGATCGGCTGTGAAAAGGAGGGAAGGATCCGGATCAGCAGCAAAGGTCCTGCCGGGCCTCTCGCTCTTAAAACGGGGCCGTATCCGGAATTCCCTACGGATCTGCAGTCTCCGTTCATGGCTTTTCTGGCTGCAGGCCGGGGCGTGAGCCGGATTGAAGAGCGTGTGTTTGAAGGACGGTTCGGCATAGCTGGAGAGCTTGAAAAAATGGGAGCCTTAATTCGGCTGGAGGGGAAAACGGCAGTTATTTACGGAGCAGGTTCCCTGAAGGGATCTGCCGTAAAGGCAGCAGATCTTCGGGGAGGGGCAGCGCTGGCAGTAGCGGCGCTGGCTGCAAAGGGAGAGACGGTCATCGAAGACTGCCGCCATATTGAACGTGGGTATGAGGACATCTGTCGGGATTTATCGGCTCTCGGAGCCGGGATCCAATGGATAGGAGAGTGATATACCGCATGAGAAAAACAAACGAAAAACAGCATATGATCCTGGGGATTGCCGTGGCGGTTTTTCTGCTCACGGCTATCCTTGTGCTGTCTGTCCGTATCCAGACGATCACGGTATCAGGAAGCAGCCGCTACAGTGCAGAGCAGGCAAAAGAACTGCTCTTTTCCGGCCGGATGGGAAAAAATTCAGTCATTGCCTATCTGCGGGACAGGCTTAATCCCCATAAGCAGATTCCCTTTGTAGAGGATTATAAAATCGTGTTTCACGGCCCTTTTCATGCAGAGGTCATTATTTATGATAAAAGCATTGTAGGCTATGTTTCCTACATGAGCAGCTATATGTACTTTGACCGGGAAGGCATTGTAGTGGAAAGTTCCGGCAGAAAGTTAGAGGGGGTACCCTGGATCACAGGCATGGATCTGGGGCGGGTGGTGCTCTATCAGCCTCTTCCGGTTGCAGACAGCCGGATCTTTGAGGAAATCTTGAACCTGACCCAGCAGCTTTCCCTTTATGAGATTTTGGTAGATCAGATCCGCTTTGATGCGTATAACCAGCCGATCCTGACCATCGGACAGATGGAAGTGATCTTGGGAAATATGGGAAATATTGACAGCAAGCTTTCTGTTTTAAATGATATTCTTACAGATCAGCCCCAGCTGAGGGAAATCCGTGGAACACTGGAACTGGGGGATTACAGCGAGACAAATGACAGGGCAGGGATCACATTTAAAAAGAAATAAAATACAAAATTCAGGGTTGATTTTTTTAATAAAATCAAATATAGTATTAGTTAGGCTAAAAGCATGACATATTAAAGAATATCTGAAGAAAAGAGAACAGAGACGCATTCTGAAAACAGACTCTGAGAGCCGGGATGCATGAAAGGGATAAGGAGGATAAGTATCTTGTTAGAGATTAAGATAAATGAGTCAGAAAATGCCGCAAGGATCATTGTAGTAGGTGTGGGCGGCGCAGGCAACAACGCAGTAAACCGCATGATCGACGAGAACATCGCAGGTGTGGAGTTCATCGGCATCAATACGGATAAGCAGGCTCTTCAGTTCTGCAAGGCTCCCACAGCCATGCAGATCGGTGAAAAGCTGACAAAGGGACTGGGCGCAGGCGCAAGACCGGATGTAGGTGAGAAGGCCGCAGAGGAAAGTTCTGAGGAGATCTCACAGGCATTAAAAGGTGCGGATATGGTATTCGTTACCTGCGGCATGGGCGGCGGAACCGGAACCGGAGCAGCTCCTGTTGTTGCGAAGATTGCCAAGGATATGGGTATCCTGACCGTAGGCGTTGTGACAAAGCCTTTCCGTTTTGAGGCAAAGGCCCGTATGACAAACGCTTTAAACGGGATCGAATGTTTAAAGCAGGCGGTGGATACTCTGATCGTTATCCCCAATGACCGTCTTTTGGAGATCGTTGACCGCCGGACCACCATGCCGGATGCTCTTAAGAAGGCAGATGAGGTGCTCCAGCAGGCAGTTCAGGGAATTACAGACCTGATCAATGTTCCGGGCCTTATCAATCTGGACTTTGCAGATATTCAGACCGTTATGATCGACAAGGGCATCGCACACATCGGTATCGGCAAGGCAAAGGGCGACGACAAGGCCATTGAGGCTGTAAAGCAGGCCGTTTCCAGCCCGCTGCTTGAGACGACTATTGAGGGTGCAAGCCATGTGATCATCAATATTTCCGGTGACATCAGCCTGATCGAGGCAAATGACGCCGCAAGCTATGTTCAGGAACTGGCCGGAGATGACGCAAATATCATCTTTGGTGCCATGTATGATGAAAATGCTCAGGATGAGGCAAGCATTACGGTAATTGCTACCGGTCTGGATGAGCACAATTCCACTTCTTCTGTGACAAAGGCAATGGCAGGCTTTACAAATTTTAAGCCCAAGGCACCTGCTGCAGCTTCTGCAGCCCAGACAGAACGTGCCGCAGCTCCGGAAGCTGCCGCTACCGCTTCCGCAGGCTTTACAAGACCGGCTCAGCCCTCCTTTAACCGCAGCTTTGGACAGCAGAGTGCTGGAAACACCGCTCCTTCCTTTACTGCTCCCCGATTTGGACAGGGAACAGGAAACTTCAGCTCTTCCGCTGCAGCTACCGCTCCGGCATCAACTGCAGCCAGCAGCAACGGAAGCAATACAGCTGCTCCAGCCCAGAATCAGGCGCCATCCTTCCGTCCGACTGCAAATAAAGAAATGCAGATCAATATTCCGGATTTTCTGAAAAATAAGAGATAAACAATTTTAATGAACCGATTTGACCGGTGAAATGGATAAATGTATATCATTATCCGTTTCACCGGTTTTTTTGTCGAAAAATTTTTCCTGTTTTCCCCCTCCCTTCGACAGTATTTGCATATGAGAAACGTTATAATGTCCATAGGACAGCCTGATAGGGGAGGTGAGGCCAAAGCGAGGTGGTTTATACAGTCTACATAGATGAAGTATTTGCTGTAAATATGGCTATGGATTTGATGGTGCTTATGGCAGTGAATCAAGTGCTTTGTTACCGGGCAGGAGCCGCGCAGATCGTGAGGGGTGCAGCATTGGGGGCGGCCTGGGCCTGTGTAACAGCCATATTTCCGCAGATGCCGCTGACGTTTAAGGCGGCAGGAACGTATGGGGCAGCAGGCGCTGCCATGGCAGTAGCCGCATTCAAAGTAAAGGGGATAAAAGAAATCAGCCGGGCGGCAGCGGGAATCTATCTGAGCGCTGTCATTCTTGGAGGAGCCATGATGGTTTTTGAAGAGCAGCTAAGGCCCGGAGGGATCTTTTTTCCATTGGCCTGCGGTTTTAAGGTACTGGGGATACCGGATCTGTCCGGAGCGCTTATGCTCCTTGGAGGCACAGCATCCGTTTTTGGGGCGGTCTGCTGGTTTAGAGGACTTACAGCGTCCCTGCTGCAAAGAAAGGCCCTGTGCAGGGTAACCCTGCGCCAGGGCAGCAGGATGTATGTGGCGGCGGGGCTGATCGACACGGGAAACCGGCTGAAGGAGCCGGTAAGCGGCAGGCCGGTTCATGTAGCTGTTCAGGAAGTGATCGAAGCCGTATCGCCCAGGGTACGGGGAGTGACTTATATACCCTACCGCAGTGTGGGAGGAGAAGGGTTCCTTCCGGCAGTGACATTAGATGAAATAAAGGTGGAGCAGCAGGGGAACTGCTATACACTTACGAGGCCTTTGGTGGCTGTGGTAAAACAGCCTCTTTCTCCTAAAGGAGAATATGAGGTCCTGATACAGGAGTTTGACGGCGGCGCCGGAAGATAGGGGAATCGCGGCGCCATAAAAACAGGAGGAAGTAAAATGATTGTTAAAGTATCCATACCCAACCGTTTTCAGTTTAAAACGGCTCCGGGTTTTCGCACGATGCTGATGCAGAAGCAGGGGGAGGTTCATTATATCGGAGGCGCTGATATTCTTCCGCCGCCTCTTGAGACAGAGGAAGAAGGGCGCATGATCGGTCTTTTGGGAAGCTCAGAAGATCATCAGGCCCGATCCTGTCTGATCGAACACAATCTGCGTCTGGTGGTATATATTGCAAAGAAATTTGATAATACCAGCGTAGGAGTGGAGGATCTGATTTCCATTGGCACGATCGGCCTTATAAAGGCGATTAATACCTTTAAGCCGGATAAAAATATAAAGCTGGCTACCTATGCTTCCCGATGTATTGAAAATGAGATCCTTATGTACCTAAGGCGCAACAGCAAGACGCGTCTGGAGGTTTCCATCGACGAGCCGTTAAATGTAGACTGGGATGGAAATGAACTTCTGCTCTCAGATATCCTTGGAACGGATGAAGATGTGATCTGCCAGGGAATTGAGGATGAGGTGGAGAAGGATCTTTTAAATACAGCGATCAGCCATTTAGAGCCCAGAGAACGCAAAATTGTAGAACTGCGTTACGGCCTGTCAGATGAGGACGGCGAAGAAATGACTCAGAAAGAAGTAGCCGATCTTCTCGGCATCTCTCAGTCCTACATATCCAGACTGGAGAAAAAAATCATGAAGAGACTGAAAAAGGAGATTGTCCGTTTCGAGTAGATGACTGGAGAACTGAATGAATATAAAAATACGCCTTAGATTCCGTAAAAAGGGAAACTAAGGCGTATTTTTCACTGTAAAGGCATCTACCGCAGCTGTACCATATTATCCTTGATCTTAAAGGTTCCAAAGCTTCGGATAAAGCTGGAAATCCGGCTGAATCCATACTGTTTTACATCAAAATCCGGGAATTTCTTTTTCAGCTCTTCGTGGATGATGCTCAGATTATCTACATGCCCTTTGTTGTTCTGGATCAGACGGATGATCTCTTTTTCGATATCAGCCTTGGAGGTGGAGGCGGATTTTTCCTGAACAAAGTAGCCTCCGTGGAGCTTTACCACCTGAAAATCACTGTTATTTAAGCTTTCTAAGAAGGTGGAAAGCTTGGAGTAGCCGTAATTGCGCACATCAAAATCAGAGAAGCGTTTGGTGAGGAAATTTCCTACCCGTGCCAGGATGATAGGCTGATTCTGGCTGTTGTTTTCGATCAGAAGCTTTGTAATGGCTTTCTGGATCTCGTCAATACCGGTGATGGTTTTCTGGATTTCGTCAATCGAGGGTACCTCAGTTTTGGCGGCGGTAAGGGCATTTGCCCGCCCTTTGTTTATTGGAGCGGTCTCTGCCGCATCTTCCGAAGAAATGATTTCCAGAAGCTTAAACGTATCGCAGGCTGCCCGGAACGGCTTTGGGGTTTTCTGCTCCCCGATGCCCATGACAAACATACCGGCTTCTCTGAGTCTCTGGGCCAGCTTGGTAAAGTCCGAATCGCTGGATACCAGGCAGAAGCCGTCTACATTTCCCGAATACAGAATATCCATGGCGTCGATGATCATGGCGGAATCGGTGGCATTTTTGCCGGTGGTGTAGCTGTACTGCTGGATGGGATTTACGGACCAGTCCAGGAGCACATTTTTCCACGCCCGTTTTTCATTGTCCGTCCAGTCGCCGTAAATGCGTTTATAGGTGGCGATACCAATATCGGATACCTCATCCAGAATATATTTGATATATTTGGGAGATACGTTGTCTGCGTCGATCAATACTGCAAATCTGCGTTCATTCTGTTCCATATGCTTGTGTTCTGTCGCTTTCCTAGAATTATCCCAAGGGGGACTGTTAAACCTGCAATCAGTGTATCATATTCGGGCAGCAGGCACAAGGGGGACAGAAGTTTCAGCTGCAGTATTTCATAAAATCAGCTGTTCAGATAGCTGCGCATGGATTTTAGGGCGCTTTTTTCAAGCCGCGATACCTGGGCCTGGCTGATATGGATTTCTTTTGCAACCTCGGTCTGGGTTTTTCCTTCAAAAAAACGCATATCGATGATGCGACGTTCCCGGTTCGGCAGGCGCTTCATGGCTTCTGAAAGGGAAAGATCCTCTACCCAGTTTTCTTCCAGATTTTTTTTATCGCTGATCTGATCCATCACATAGAGCGGATCCCCGCCGTCTGTATATACAGGTTCGTAGAGGCTGACCGGAGTCTGGATGGCATCCAGAGCATAGGTGATATCTTCTCCGGAAATACCGATTTCCTGAGAAATTTCCATCAGAGAAGGCTCCTTGGAGTGGAGGCGGGTGAGCTGTTCTCTGGCATAGAGGGCTTTATACGCGGTGTCCCTGAGAGAGCGGCTGACGCGGATGGAGTTATTATCCCGCAGATAGCGGCGTACTTCTCCAAGGATCATAGGAACCGCATAGGTGGAAAATTTTACATTCTGGGTAATATCAAAATTGTCAATGGCTTTGATAAGGCCGATGCAGCCAATCTGAAAGAGATCATCGATATTTTCCTGACTTCCGGCAAAACGCTGGATCACGCTTAAGACCAGGCGTAGATTTCCTTTGATATATTCTTCTCTTGCATCCATATCCCCTTTCAGGATCAGGGAGAATAAGCGCTCTTTTTCTTCGTTGCTGAGCAGCGGCAGTTTGGCAGTGTTGACGCCGCAGATTTCAACCTTATAGCATGACATGGTCCGTACCTCCGTTTGGTTGTGTTATGCACGGAAAGCTTTTCGTATTTCCATTCCGGCTATAAGAGAATGATGGACGGATACGGACGGTTTTATACTTTTTTTTCTATCCAGAAAATGGGAATCGCAGCAGAGACAAGGCAGATGCAAATAAAAACAGCCGCCGTTTCTGGCGGGTTTCCAAAAACAGCGGCTTGTTTGTTACTGGGTATTTTTCCGGTACAGGATCAGAAGCCCTTTTAGAAGAAGGGCGTCGTCATATATGATTTTATGCCTGCACAGAGGCGTGATAAAGCGGGCCAGACCTCCGGTGGCGATGACAGTGGGAGCTTCGCCAAGCTCCTTTTCCATTCGGTCTAAGAGGCCGTCGATCATATCCACATTGCTGAAAATGATGCCGGCTCTCATGCAGTCAATGGTATTCTTTCCAATGACCTTATCCGGCACTTCAAGGCTGATGTAGGGAAGCTGGGCAGTTTTTCCGCTTAAAGAGTTTAAGGATACACGCAGGCCGGGAAGGATCACGCCTCCGATATAATTTCCCTGCTTATCAGCTACGCTCATGGTGGTAGCGGTACCCATGTCGATTACCACCAGAGGAAGAGGGTGCTCATGGATGGCGGCGGCTACATCTACGATCAGGTCGCTGCCAAGGGTTTTGGGATTGTCCATCAGAATATTGATGCCTGTTTTAATGCCGGGACCCACTAAAAGCGGACGGACGCCCACAATCTTTTCCACAGCCCGCAGGATGGTGGAGTTTAAGGGGGGGACCACAGAAGAGAGAATGGCTCCCTCGATGGCAGAGGGATGAATCTCATGCATTTCCAGAACGTTTTTAATCGTGACTGCATATTCGGTATCCGTGCGGTTCTGGTCTGTAGTGACCCGCTCGATAAAATATGTCTTTGTCTCATCAATTCCGCCGATCACGGTATTTGTATTTCCCATATCAATGGCTAAAATCATATAGAAGACTCCTTTCTGCGGATGGTATTTCCATCAAAGAAAAATTGTGCTATGATTGTAACATAGAAAAAACGGAAAGACAACCGGAGGAAGCGTATGTTAAAAGGAAAAACCATACTCCTTGGAGTTACGGGCAGCATTGCTGCCTATAAGATCGCAAACCTGGCCAGCGCCCTGGTAAAGCAGGGAGCAAGCGTCCATGTGCTTATGACGAAAAATGCTGTGAATTTTATCAATCCCATTACCTTTGAGACACTGACCGGCCATAAATGTCTGGTAGACACCTTTGACCGGAATTTTGAATTCAGCGTAGAGCATGTATCACTGGCAAAGACGGCAGACGTCTTTTTGGTGGCCCCGGCCTCTGCCAATGTAATCGGAAAGCTGGCCCACGGGATCGCAGACGATATGCTGACCACTACCTTTATGGCCTGCACCTGTCCGAAGATCGTCTCGCCTGCCATGAACACGCGGATGTATGAAAATGAAATCCTTCAGGATAACTTAAAGGTTCTGGAGCATTATCACATCCAGGTCATCCGTCCGGCGACGGGGTATCTGGCCTGCGGCGATACAGGGGCGGGAAAGATGCCGGAGCCGGAGCTCCTTCTGGAATACATCCGATGCGCCCTTGCTCCCAAAGACTTAAAGGGAAAGAAAATTCTTGTTACCGCAGGCCCTACCAGAGAGGCCATTGATCCGGTGCGCTATATTACGAATCATTCCACAGGGAAAATGGGGTATGCCATTGCAGAGGCGGCTGCATACCGCGGAGCAGATGTGACCCTTGTCACAGGCCCCGTATCCATAAAGGCGCCTCTGTTTGTGAAAACCGTACCGGCAGAGAGCGCAAAACAGATGTATGAGGCAGTTACAGGGGCGGCGAAAGAGCAGGATATCATTATCAAGGCAGCAGCAGTGGCAGATTACCGTCCCGCCCATCAGGCAGAGGATAAGATTAAAAAATCCGAAGGCGACATGAAGATTGAACTGGAACGCACGGATGATATTTTAGGCTGGCTGGGAGCTCACCGCCATGAAGGCCAGTTCCTTTGCGGCTTTTCCATGGAAACAAGAGACCTTCTGGCAAATTCAAGGGCCAAACTGGAACGCAAGAACATTGATATGATCGTGGCTAACAATCTGAAAACAGAGGGAGCCGGCTTCGGTACAGACACTAACGTAGTGACCCTGATCACCAAAGAAGGACAGACAGAGCTTCCCAAGATGACGAAACAGGAGGTAGCCCACCGCCTGTTGGACGAGATCAGGAACCGTCTTGACTTTACCCTTTAATCATAATAAAATATGTAGGATACCAGGGGCAAAAGGTTCGAAATCCGACGCAAGCCTGCTTGCAGGAGGATTTTGGATCTTGGGCGGTGCCCCAACATCATATGAACAGCTCGTCCCCTTAAGGGGCGCAATCAGCAGGAACGGAGGATAAGACCATTGTCACAGACAGATGATCAGATGATAGAACAGATAAAAAAGCGCAGAACCTTTGCCATTATTTCCCACCCCGATGCAGGTAAAACCACACTGACAGAGAAATTCCTTCTTTATGGAGGCGCCATCAATCTGGCAGGTACGGTAAAGGGCCGCAAGGCGGCAAAGCATGCAGTTTCCGACTGGATGGATATTGAGAAGGAGAGAGGTATTTCCGTTACTTCTTCCGCCATGCAGTTTAATTATGACGGATTCTGCATCAACATCCTGGATACGCCGGGCCATCAGGATTTCTCAGAGGATACTTACCGTACCCTTATGGCGGCTGATTCCGCGGTCATGGTAATTGACGGCTCCAAGGGTGTGGAGGCCCAGACTATTAAGCTCTTTAAGGTCTGTGTCATGCGCCACATCCCGATTTTTACATTTATTAACAAATTTGACCGTGAGGCCAGAGATCCATATGAGCTTTTGGACGAGATCGAGGAGGTGCTGGGCATCCGCACCTGTCCGGTGAACTGGCCCATCGGCTGCGGAAAGAATTTCAAGGGTGTTTACGACCGCTTTACAAAGAAAATTTCCACTTTTACCGCTGCCATGGGAGGCGCAAAGGAGGTTGCAACCAGGGAATTTGAGGCAGAAAGCCCGGAGGCAGAATCCGTCATCGGCCCCATTTATTACCAGCAGCTGATGGACGACATTGAGCTTTTGGACGGCGCCAGCGATGAGCTGGATATGGATCGGGTGCAGAGGGGAGATCTTTCTCCTGTATTTTTCGGTTCTGCCCTTACGAATTTCGGTGTGGAGACCTTTTTGGAGCATTTCCTGAAAATGACCACCTCTCCCCTGCCAAGAAAGTCTCTTACAGGAGAGATCGATCCATTCCGCAAGGACTTTTCCGCCTTTGTCTTTAAAATCCAGGCAAATATGAACAAGGCCCACAGAGACAGGATCGCTTTTATGCGTATCTGCTCCGGAAAGTTCGAGGCAGGCATGGAAGTGAACCACGTTCAGGGCGGAAAAAAGATCCGCTTAACACAGCCTCAGCAGCTTATGGCACAGGATCGTAAGATCGTGGAAGAGGCGTATGCGGGCGATATTATCGGCGTATTTGATCCGGGCATTTTCTCTATCGGAGATACGCTGTGCACATCCAATGAAAAGTTTGAATTTGAGGGGATCCCGACCTTTGCGCCGGAGCATTTTGCAAGAGTGCGCCAGGTGGATACCATGAAGCGCAAGCAGTTTATCAAGGGGATCAACCAGATTGCCCAGGAGGGTGCGATCCAGATTTTCCAGGAATTTAACACAGGTATGGAAGAGATCATCGTAGGCGTAGTAGGCGTACTTCAGTTTGAGGTATTAACCTACCGTCTGCAGAGCGAATACAATGTAGAGGTTATCCTGGAAAAACTGCCTTATGAGCATATCCGCTGGGTGGAGAATCCTCAGGAGGTGGATGTGGCCCGTCTGATGGGAACCTCCGACATGAAGCGCATCTGCGACTTAAAGGGAAATCCTCTGCTTTTATTTATCAACAGCTGGAGCGTAGGTATGGTATTAGACCGCAATCCGGGTCTTAAATTAAGCGAGTTCGGCACCAATTAGCAGACAGGTTTCCTGTCCGGCTGCTGTGCCCTCATAGATAAAGGAGGTTTTAGAGATGTCAAAGGTAGAAGTAGTAAGAGCCGCTATGGTACAGGCCATGAAGGCAAAGGATAAGGCAAGAAAGGAGTCCCTTTCCATGCTGCTTTCCGCTCTTAAAAATGCGGAGATCGACAAGAGAGAGCCCCTGACTGAGGCCGAGGAAAATGCAGTTGTCAAAAAGGAAATCAAGCAGACACAGGAGACGTATGACCTAGCTCCTGCAGACCGTGAAGATATCCGCAGCGAAGCTGCCCAGAGACTGGCTGTATATAAGGAATTTGCTCCGGAGGATATGAGTGTGGATCAGATCCGCCAGGTGATCGCAGAGGTTCTTGCAGAGCTGGGGATCGATGCGCCCTCTCCCAAGGATAAGGGTGCGATCATGAAGGTTCTGATGCCCAGAGTGAAGGGAAAGGCAGACGGAAAGGTTGTAAACGAAACATTGGCAGGTATGTTTAAGTAAATAAGTGCCCATACAAAAAGGGCGGCAAAAGGAGGACAATATGTACAGAAAAGAAATAGAGGGATTTATCGATTCCCACAGGCAGGAGATGATTGACGATATCTGCAAGCTCTGCCGGATTAACAGTGAGAAAATGCCCTATACCGAGGGAAAGCCTTATGGCGACGGCGCATTTGATGCCCTTCACGCTGCTCTGGCTATGATGGAGGATTATGGTTTTTCCATTACCAATTATGATAACTATGTGGGAACAGCTGATTTAAATGATAAGGAGCGCCAGCTGGATATCCTGGCACATCTGGATGTGGTTCCCGCAGGAGAGGGTTGGACCGTTACAGAGCCCTTTGAGCCTGTGGAAAAGGATGGAAAGCTGTATGGCCGCGGTACGGCAGATGACAAGGGGCCGGCAGTGGCTGCTCTTTATGCCATGCGTGCCATAAAGGAGCTTGGCATCCCTGTAAAGAAAAATGTGCGCCTGATTTTGGGAACCGATGAGGAGTGCGGAAGCAGCGATATCGAGGTGTACTATAAGCGTGAGAAGGAAGCACCCATGACATTTTCACCGGATGCCTCCTTCCCTGTGATCAATATTGAAAAGGGACGCATCCCAGGGGGCTTTTCTGCTTCTTTTGAAGCTTCTGAGGCTCTGCCAAAGATTGTTTCCATTGACGCTGGCATTAAGGTAAATGTAGTTCCCGGCAAGGCAAAGGCCGTAGTGGCAGGTCTTGAAGCAGAGGTTCTCACTCAGGCTGCGGATGCGGTTGAAAAGCAGACGGGACTTTCCTTCAGCTTTGGAGAGACGGAGGACGGAATCCAGATTACTGTTGAAGGAAAGGGCGCTCATGCATCCACTCCGGATGAGGGAAATAATGCTCTTACAGGCCTGTTATCCTATCTGGTAAGCCTGCCGCTGGCAGACTGCCCTCAGCTTCAGGCAGTAAAGAGCCTTGTAACCCTCTTCCCTCATGGTGATACCAGAGGAAAGGCTGTAGGAATCGCCATGGAGGATGAACTTTCCGGTCCTCTGACCCTGGCATTTGATATGCTCACCCTGGATAAAGACCACCTGGAGGGAGCGTTTGACTGTCGTGCCTGTCTGTGTGCTACGGAGGAGAACAGCTTAAATGTGATCCGCGCCCGTATGGCAGAGGAAGGCCTTACCTTACAGGCAGACCATATGACAGCGCCTCACCATGTAGACGGAAACTCCCATTTTGTAAAGACACTTTTAAAGGCCTATGAGGAGTATACCGGATTAGAGGGACATTGTGAGTCCACAGGAGGCGGAACCTATGTGCATCATCTGGAAAATGGAGTTGCCTTCGGCGCTTCCATGCCAGGTACTGACAATAAGATGCACGGAGCCGACGAGTTTGCAGTGATTGACGAGCTTCTTACCAGTGCAAAGATTTTTGCTCAGGTAATCGTAGATCTGTGCTGTTAATTGCCTAATTGCCTTTCAGAGCCGGATGGCAGGAAAAAATTCTTGACAAACCGGTATAAGTGCGGTATCTTTAAAACTGACATTATTCCTAGCAGTATTATAGGAAATGATTACCAGTCCAGGCAGGAGGATTTTCATGAATCAGTTCAAAGCCATGCAGAATATGGATATGATGAACAGCATGTACATGTGCTGTGTATCCGCGTGCTTTGAAAACTGAATGGGAAACGATCTGTATGGATTTGGAATCATGATATCAATATATTTTGGAGAACGTATCATTCGGGGTTGCAGGTCCGTGCAGGACTGCGGCCCCGTTTTGTTTCTTAGCCGGAGGATGGGAAACAGGGGAAGGATTAGAGAAAGGAATGAAGAAATGGATCAGAATAAAGAAGAGGCCATCATACGCCTGGAAGGTCTGGGCAAACAGTTTGCCACGTCAAACGGGACCGTGACTGCTTTAGATGACATCAATCTGGAAATCCGCCGGGGAGAGATTTTTGGTATCATCGGTCTTTCCGGAGCAGGAAAGAGTACCCTGGTGCGCTGTATCAACTATCTGGAGGAACCTACCTCCGGCCGGGTAATCTTTGAGGGAAAAAATCTTTCCGCCATGAAGGAAAAGGAAAAGCGTCTGGCAAGACAGTCCATGGGAATGATCTTTCAGCAGTTTAACCTGCTGGCCCAGAGAAATGTGCTGCAGAACGTGTGCTTTCCCATGGAGATTGCTCATATGGACAGCAGAAAGGCCAAAGAGAGGGCAAAGGAGCTGTTAAAGCTGGTTGGACTGGAAGAGCGGATGAACGCATATCCGGCCCAGCTTTCCGGCGGACAGAAGCAGAGAGTTGCCATTGCAAGAGCCATGGCGACAAATCCCAGAGTTTTATTATGCGATGAGGCAACAAGCGCCCTGGATCCCAATACGACAAAGTCCATTTTGGAGCTGCTAAAAAAGATTAACCGGGAAATGGGGATCACAGTGATCATGATCACTCATGAGATGGCAGTCATTGAGGCCATCTGCGACCGGGTGGCGATCATCGACCACAGCCATATTGCAGAGTCGGGCAAGGTATCGGATATCTTTTCCGGTCCCAAATCTGATATCGGACGCCAGCTGATTTTAGGAGATACCTCTGATCAGACAAAGAATTTCGGCGGTTCCCGTATGATCCGTGTGATTTTTGACGGACGGGAATCCTCTGAGCCGATCATCGCAAATATGATCCTGGCCTGCAAGGCCCCGGTGAATATCATGCATGCGGATACCAGAGATATCGAGGGAAAGGCTATGGGGCAGATGCTTCTGCAGCTTCCTGAGGATACCGTGGATGCAGACCGGATCTGCAATTATCTGAGAACAGCCGGAGTAACATTTGAGGAGGTGCACTAGAGATGACCTTTGATCAGACAACGATCGATATGCTTTTAAAAGGAATCTGGGAAACCATATACATGGTTTCACTTTCCTCATTTTTATCCTATGTGATCGGTATTCCCGTGGGAATTGCCCTTGTAGTCACAGACAGGGATGGAATCAGTCCCTTTCCGTTGTTTAACAAGGTGCTTGGCGTTGTGATCAATCTCCTTCGCTCCATTCCCTTCATCATCCTTCTTGTAATGGTCATCCCATTTACCCGCATGATCGTAGGAAAGATCATCGGACCCAATGCAGCGGTAGTGCCTCTGGTGATTTCCGCGTTTCCTTACATCAGCCGTATGGTGGAGTCCTCTTTAAAGGAGGTTGACGCAGGAGTGATCGAGGCAGCCAAGTCCATGGGTGCGTCTGCGGGACAGATTATATGGAAGGTGCTTCTTCCAGAGGCCAAGCCATCCCTTTTAGTGGGGGCTGCCATTTCCATTACAACGATTATCGGCTACTCTGCCATGGCAGGTACGGTAGGTGCAGGCGGTCTGGGAGATATTGCCATCCGTTACGGTTACCACAGATATGAGACAGAGATGATGCTCATTACAGTAGCCCTTCTTGTAGTGATCGTACAGATTGTTCAGGAAGTATTTATGCGCATATCAAGAAAGAGCGATAAGAGGATCCGGTAAAACGGATCTTAAGCGGCTTAAAAACCGCAGAATACATATCAGGGCCCTGGGCCTGAAAAGAGGAGGAACTATTATGAAAAGAAAGACATTAGAAACAGCAGTAATCGCAGCAGCATTAGCTGCATCCCTGTTAACCGGCTGCTCCAAACCGGCCGAGGAGACAACAGCAGCGGCAGAAAAGCAGGAAAGCAAAGCCGATGCAGGACAGGAAAAGAAAGAGAGCCCTGAAAAACTGGAAGAGCTGACCGTAGGCGCAAGCCCTGCCCCCCATGCGGAGATTCTGGAGGCTGCCAGAGAGGTTTTGGCTTCTAAAGGCTATGACTTAAAGATTGTAGAGTACACAGATTATGTGCTTCCGAACAATGCGCTGGATTCCGGTGATCTGGATGCAAACTATTTCCAGCACCAGCCTTATCTGGATTCCTTTAATGCCCAGAACGGCACAGAGCTTTCCGGTGTGGCGGTGATCCACTATGAGCCCTTTGGTATCTATGCAGGAAAGAGCGCTTCTTTAGACGCGATTCCGGAAAAGGGAACTGTTCTTGTTCCAAATGACCTGACAAATGAGGCAAGAGCCCTTCTTCTTTTAGAGGCCCAGGGCCTGATCACCTTAAAGGAGGATGCAGGTCTGGAAGCAACGAAAAATGATATTGTAGAAAATCCAAAGAACCTTGATATTGTAGAGATCGAGGCAGCCCAGCTTCCCCGTTCCTTACAGGACGGCGATGTGGCAGTTATCAATGGAAACTATGCCATCGAGGCGGGCTTAAAGGTAAGCGACGCTTTGGCAACAGAGGACGCGGAATCTCTGGCAGCCCAGACCTACGGAAACGTGATCGCCGTAAGAGCGGGTGAAGAGGAAAGTCCAAAAACAAAGGCTCTCATTGAGGCGCTTACGAGTGATGAGGTAAAATCATTTATGGAAAGTACCTATGAGGGTGCGGTTGTCCCTGTATTCTAAATTTTATATTTGAAATTCCCTGTGCATAGGGAGCAGAATGGGCCGGAAATGAATACTTCCGGCTCTTTCTGCGTATATATGGATAAGAAATAAAACTGCCAGGCAGGAGGGGAAAAATGACGATTTGCGATCTCAAACAGAAAGAGGTCATAAATATAAAGGACTGCAAACGCCTGGGTTTCGTAGGAGATGTGGATTTTGATATGAAAACGGGATGCATGACCGCTTTGATCGTTCCGGGGCCCGGATGCATCTGCGGTTTTCTGGGGAGGGAAAAGGAGTATATCATTCCCTTTTGCGATATCTGCCAGGTCGGAAATGATATTATCCTGGTGGATGTGAAGGAAAAGAATGTAGAGGAAAAGGTAAAGTGTTAAACGACTGCCTGCCAGTGACGGGGGATCACTGGCAGGCAGTCGTTTTATGAGAAAAAGCTGTATGAAAAGCTTGTGCGGGCTTTTGACTTTGGAAGGGAGTGCCGGAGCTGTTGGGGGGGATGAACCGGCACTCTGTAAGGAAACACTGACTAAAAACTAACACATTTTTTGCTGAAAGGGAAGGGGAATTACTGAAAATGAAATATATTTACTATTATAGAAATACCCTATGTCTGCTACAGATTATTATGAAGAATATCCAGCACACATTTTAGCTCTCTGGCATCGATCTGTCCGGGAGCGGATGCCTGTCCTGCCAGACCAAAAGTAAGACAGGAGCCAAAGATTTCCCCCCAGACACGGCTGATGAGCCCTGTTCCCGCCATGGCCATGGTGACTACAGGACAGGTGAGCTGGCGTCGGGCTGTAACGGTAGCTGTAAGCAGCGTAAGCACATCTTCCGGACACCGGGGCATCACGGCGATTTTTGCAATATCGGCTCCCAGCTTTTCCATGTGGCGCAGCCGTGACAGGAGTTCTCCGCAGGAGGGGGTGGAGTAAAAGTCATGACTGGAAAAAATGGTTTTTACTCCTTTTTCTTTTGCAAGAGCTGTAAGCTCTGTAATGCTGTCCGGATCAGAGAAAAGTTCGATATCGATCAGATCGATACAGCCGGAGGCGATTGCCTCCATAGCCAGTGTTTTATATTGCTGAGTCGAGGCCTGGCGCTGTCCGCCTTCTTTTGTGGTACGGAAGGTGAAAATAAGAGGCGTATTTCCCAAATGTTCTCTGAGACGGGGAAGAAGACCAGTCAGCCGCCCTTCATTAAAAATATCATTCATGTAGTCTGTCCGCCATTCCACCAGATCCGCCGGATAGGAAGAGAGCGCTTTGATCTCCTCAAAAAGAGCTTCATCCGAAGCTCCCACAAGAGGAATACAGACCTTGGGAGTGCCTTCTCCCAGACGCAGATTTCTTACATATACACAATTCATATTGATCCGCCTTTCACTGCAGTATAGTTTGTTTTTTTATTATAGCAAAAAAATTCCGATCCATCCAATGATTTTCATTGGTCTGGTTACAAAGTTCTTGCACTTGAGAAGTGTTTCGGTTAAAATAAATGCAAATAAAGACATAAATTGTCATCATTTTATATAAAGAAGGGAAGTGCAAGCCATATGAAATGCCCCTATTGTAATGAAGCAGATACGAAAGTAATTGATTCCCGTCCCGCAGACGATAACAGTTCCATCCGCAGACGCCGCCAGTGCGAGCGCTGCGGGAAGCGTTTTACAACCTATGAAAAACTGGAAACCATGCCCCTTATGGTGATTAAAAAGGATAATACCAGAGAGGCATATGACCGCTCCAAGATTGAAGCCGGTATCATCCACTCCTGCCATAAGCGCCCCGTATCTCCCCAGCAGATCGGAGTTATGATCGATGAGATTGAGAATCAGATTTTTAATCGGGAGGAGAGAGAGATATCTACTGCGGTGATCGGTGAACTGGTTATGGAAAAGCTTAAGCAGGTGGACGAGGTTGCATATGTGCGTTTTGCTTCCGTGTACAGAGAGTTTAAGGACGTGAGCACCTTTATGGAGGAGCTGGGAAAACTTCTCAAAAAATAGGAGAAAGGCAAAAGGATTATGTTTGAACCATTTTACCCTCAGGAAATTTGGGACTCCACATATGATATCCCCTTTGAAACCTGGAAGGACAGGGGGATTAAGGGCGTGATCTTTGATATTGACAATACGCTGGTGCCTCATGGCGCACCTGCCGATGAGAGAGCCATTGCTTTGTTTGAACATTTAAAAAAGCTGGGATTTAAAACCTGTCTTCTTTCTAATAATAAAGAAGCCAGAGTAAAGCCTTTTGCGTCGCAGGTGAAAAGTCCTTATATCCATAAGGGAGGAAAGCCCTCAAAGAGAGGGTATAAAAATGCCATGGCCTGTATGGGGACAGGGCCGAAGGAAACTCTCTTTGTGGGAGACCAGCTGTTTACGGACGTATATGGAGCAAACCGGGCAGGACTTAAAAGCATTCTTGTAAATCCCATTGACCCTAAAGAGGAGATACAGATCGTGCTCAAACGGTATCTGGAACGGCCTGTGCTTTATTTTTACAGAAAAAGCCGTAAAAAGAACTTGAAAAACATGGACACATAGTATAAAATATAAAAGATTAGATATACAGGGGACCGCCAAAGGCAGGTCATGCCCTGGCGGGCGCTGGAGAGAAAAGCGTCCTGTACAAAGAACGTTAAGGAGGAATATCTTTATGATATCAGCAGGCGATTTTAGAAATGGAATTACACTGGAGATCGAAGGACAGGTAGTGCAGATCCTTGAGTTCCAGCACGTTAAACCAGGCAAGGGCGCTGCTTTCGTACGTACCAAGTTAAAAAATGTGATCAACGGCGGTGTGGTTGAGCGCACCTTCCGTCCAACTGAGAAATTCCCGGCAGCAAGAATTGACCGTGTAGATATGCAGTATCTGTATGCAGACGGCGATCTGTACAACTTTATGAACACAGAGAACTACGAGCAGCTGGCATTAAACCAGGATCTGATCGGCGATGCGTTAAAGTTCGTTAAGGAAAACGAGATCTGCAAGGTCTGCTCCTACAACGGCAACGTATTCTCTGTAGAGCCTCCTCTTTTTGTAGAGCTGGAGATCACAGATACAGAGCCGGGCTTTAAGGGCGATACAGCAACCGGTGCAAGCAAGCCTGCAACTGTAGAGACCGGCGCTGTTGTAAGCGTACCGCTGTTCGTAGAGATCGGCGACAGGATCAAGATCGATACAAGAACCGGCGAGTATCTGTCCCGTGTATAATTCATTTGTATGTGAGAAAATGTAGGATTGCTCCGGCTTCACTGCCGGGGCAGTTTTGCATCTATAAGAAGTGCAGAAAAGGAGAAACGTGGAGTGAAGAAAATTCTGGATCTGATGGAGCAGAAGCTTAAGGCGGCCTTTACAGCCTGCGGCTATGAGGATAAATTTGCCAAGGTGGTTTTGTCCAACCGGCCGGATCTGTGCGAGTACCAGTGCAACGGAGCCATGGCAGCAGCCAAGGCGTATAAAACCAAGCCGATTGATATTGCAAATGCGGTAGTGGAAAAATTGACAGCAGAAAGGGAGCAGCCCATGTTTGGCGAAGCAGTGGCTGTGATGCCTGGTTTTATCAATCTGAAGCTGTCAGAGGCGTTTCTGGCAGATTATATGAAGGGTATGGCAGAGGCGGACAAGCTGGGACTGGAAGAACCTGAAAAGAAGGAAACGATCATCGTGGATTACGGCGGCGCCAATGTGGCAAAGCCCCTTCATGTGGGCCATCTGCGTTCTGCTATTATCGGAGAGAGCATCAAGCGCATGGGCCGTTTTATGGGATATGAGATGATCGGTGATGTTCATCTGGGCGACTGGGGACTGCAGATGGGTCTGATCATCGAAGAATTAAGGGACAGAAAACCGGAACTGGTATACTTTGATGAATCCTATACGGGTGAGTATCCCACAGAGGCTCCCTTTACCATCAGTGAGCTGGAGGAGATTTATCCGGCAGCCAGCGCCAAATCAAAGGTGGATGAAGCGTTTAAGGAGAGAGCTCATCAGGCGACCTTAAAGCTTCAGAAGGGATATAAGCCCTTCAGAGCCATCTGGGATCACATTCTGGCTGTATCTGTGGCAGACCTTAAGAAGAATTACTCTAATTTAAATGTAGATTTCGATCTCTGGAAGGGCGAAAGCGACGCAGAGCCATATATTGACCATATGGTGCAGATGCTCATTGACAAAGGACTGGCCTATGAAAGCCAGGGCGCCCTGGTTGTGGATGTGGCCCAAGAGGGCGATACTAAGGAGATTCCTCCCTGTCTGATCCGTAAATCAGACGGAGCTTCCCTTTATGCTACCTCTGATCTTGCCACGATCGTTGAGAGGGAACAGGATTTTAAACCAGACCGCTATATTTATGTAGTAGATAAGCGCCAGGCTATGCATTTTGAGCAGGTATTCCGGGTGTCCAGAAAGGCAGAAATCGTAAAGCCGGATACAAAGATGATCTTTTTGGGCTTCGGCACCATGAACGGCAAGGACGGAAAGCCTTTTAAAACAAGAGAAGGCGGCGTGATGCGTCTGGAAAAGCTGATCTCAGATATTGATGAGGCTGTATTTAACCGCATCATGGAAAACCGTACTGTATCAGAAGAGGAGGCAAGGGAGACTGCAAAGGTAGTGGGTCTTGCTGCGTTAAAGTATGGCGATCTGTCCAATCAGGCTTCTAAGGATTATATATTTGATATGGATCGGTTTATTTCCTTTGAAGGAAATACAGGTCCCTACATCCTTTATACCATTGTGCGTATTAAGTCCATTCTTGGAAAATACAAGGAAAATGGAGGAAGTGTCAGCGAGCTGGCCGCTGAGAAAAAGATCCTTCCGGCAGCAGGAGCTTCTGAAAAGGCCCTTATGCTTCAGCTGGCAAAATACAGCGAGGTACTGGAAAACAGCTTTGCAGAAACAGCTCCGCACAAGATCTGCCAGTATGTCTATGAGACTGCTAATGCATTTAACAGTTTTTACCACGATACCAAGATCCTCTCTGAGGAAGATGAGGCCAGAAAGGACAGCTACATCGGCCTGATCACCCTTACTAAGCGGGTGCTTGAGACTTGTATCGGCCTTCTGGGGATCGAAGCGCCGGAGCGGATGTAAACCAGAGCCTGTAAAGGCAGGATGGATTTCATGTCAATGAAGATTGAAAAAATGGAAACCAGCAGCTTTTGGAAAGGAGAGGCTGGTGTAAAGGGCCTGGTAGAAGACCAGGCCCATACTTATAAGGTTCAGCTGTATCTTAAAAATGACCAGGTAAGGGATTATTCCTGTACCTGTGCAGAAGGGAATTCTTACAGGGGCATCTGCGCCCATGGGGAGGCCCTTTTTGCATATTATAAGAAATATAAAAAGGAAGCCCTGAAGCCTCCGATCCGTACTTCTTTTCAGGCTCATGCCATGATCCGGGAGTATACAAACCGTGCAGTAGCGGATATTCTGGAAGAAGAGGAGGGCTCCCAGGTACGCATCGAACCAGTGTTGTTTCTGGAAGGCCGGGATATACAGGCGGAATTTAAGATCGGAAGAGAGCGTATGTATGCATTGAGAGATCTTCCGGCCTTCTGTACAGCCCTAGAGGGGGGAGCTTACGTATCCTATGGAAAGGAGCTGGCCTTCCATCATCAAAGAACGGTCTTTGAACCGGTATCGAGGCTGCTCGTGGATCTGATCCTGGAGCTTATGGAGCATCAGAAGGCTCTCAGACGCGTGACTTTAGGCAGACTGGACCGGGATCGGTTTTTTGAGATTTTATTAAAAAATACATCAGGAGAAAAAGGGCTGGAGGTTCGCCTGCCTCAGGGCAGCGGAGGGATATTTTCTCTGGAATGCTCAGAGCCGGAACTGGCGGTTCTGGTAAGCCGGTACGGGAGAGATGGTATTCGGGTACGTTTGGAGGGGGTTCTGGAACAGGATGGTGAACAGGAAACCCCTCAGGCAGTGCAGGCAGTTTTTGGAGGAAGCCGTCATTTATATCTTGCAGCCGGAAAGCGTCTGTATTGCTGCGGTGAAGCATTTTCACGTTCGGCAGCGATTTTCCTGGAACAGATCCGCACAGACAGAGAAAGCCAGATCCTGATAGCAGATAAGGATATTCCTCTTTTTCAGCAGCGAGTATTAAAACGGATCCAAGGATACAGCCGGATCCGTCTGGAGGAAGTGGAATTAGACCAGTATGAGCCGGAACCGTTAAAGGCAGAGTTTTACTTTGAAGCAGGAGAAGATGGAACGCTCTATATGGAGCCATATCTGTCTTATGGAGAATACAGGTTTCATCCCATAGAAGATGAAGCACTTCCCAGAACGGTCTGTCGGGATGTACCGGGGGAATTTAAGATCAGCCAGGTCATTGGAACGTATTTTAAATGCAAAAGCAGCACAGACGGACGTTTGGTGATCCGCAAGGATGAGGATGCCCTGTATCGTCTGCTGGGTACCGGGATGGATGAATTTAAGGCTCTGGGAGAGGTTTATCTGGCAGAAAATATGAAAAACTGGAGAGTGATCCGAACACCAGGGATAAAAGCAGAGGTACGTCTGGCAGCCGGGTGGCTGGAGCTTACGGTGGATTCGGAAGAGTTTTCTGTGAAGGAACTGACAAAAATCCTGGAGGCCTACAGCCAGAAAAAGAAGTATTACCGTTTAAAAACAGGACAGTTTTTAGAGCTGGGAGAAGGGGGCATCTATACAGTGATGCGCCTGGCAAAGGAACTTGGCATAACGAAAAAAGAACTGGAAGCAGGACAGATCCGGCTCCCGTCCTATCGGGCTGTGTATGTGGATCATCTTTTAAAAGAGGGGTCAGGAGTGGCGCTTTACAGAGACCGGTTGTTTAAGGCTGTGATTCGGGGGATCAGTTCTGTAGAAGACAGCTCAGATCCGCTCCCTGAGGCTTTGGAAGGTGTGCTGAGAGAATACCAGAAAACAGGATATCGCTGGATGAAAACTCTGGATCAGTACGGGTTTGGCGGGATTTTAGCGGATGATATGGGGCTTGGAAAAACGCTTCAGACCATTGCTCTTTTGGAGGATGCCTACAGCCGGGGGGAGACGCTTCCCAGCCTTATTGTCTGTCCGGCTTCTCTGGTATATAATTGGGAATGTGAGATCAGGAGGTTTGCTCCGAAACGGCGCGTCTGGTCTTTGGCCGGCTCCAGTACGGCCAGAGGGGAACTGCTGCAGTCTGTAAGGGAAAATCCTTCGTTCTGCCAGATCCTGATCACATCCTACGATCTTTTAAAACGGGATATTTCTCTTTATCAGGACATCCGTTTCCGATTTCAGATTATTGACGAGGCCCAGTATATTAAAAATGCAGCCACACAGAGCGCTCGTGCGGTAAAGGCAGTCAGCGCACAGTCACGGTTTGCGCTTACGGGGACGCCGGTGGAAAACAGGCTGGGAGAGCTGTGGAGCATTTTTGATTACCTGATGCCAGGCTTTTTATTTGGTCCGTCGGTTTTTCATAAAGAGTATGAGGTGGCGGTTTTAAGAGATCAGGATCAGGAGGCGCTTTTGAAGCTGAAGCGGCTGATTGGTCCCTTTGTGCTGCGCCGTGTGAAAAAGGATGTATTAAAAGAGCTTCCTGATAAGATCGAGCAGGTGGTATATTCCCATCTGGAGGGAGAGCAGAGGATGCTTTATGTGGCTAAAGCCCTGGAACTGAAACGTACATTTTCTCAGGATATGCCGGGAAATGGGGCAAAGCTTCAGATCCTTTCCGGTCTTATGCGCCTGCGGCAGATCTGCTGCGATCCCGGATTGTGCCTGGAGGGATGGAGATCCGGTTCGGCTAAGCTGGAAACCTGTATGGATCTGATCCGGCGGGGAACAGAGGGAGAACATAAAATCCTTCTTTTTTCTCAGTTTACCTCTATGCTGGAGCGGATCAGCCGCCGGCTGGAAAAAGAAGGGATTGAGAGTATCTGTTTAACAGGAGCCGTGCCGAAGGAAGAGCGATTAAAGCTGGTGGAGCGGTTTTCAAAGGAGAATGTTCCTGTTTTTCTCATCAGCCTCAAGGCAGGAGGAACGGGGTTAAACCTTACAGCAGCGGATATTGTGATCCATTATGATCCCTGGTGGAATGTGGCCGCCCAGAACCAGGCCACAGACAGGGCTCACCGCATTGGCCAGGAAAAACAGGTCACAGTTTACCGTCTGATTACCAAAGATACCATTGAGGAAAATATTTTAAACCTTCAGGAGGCAAAGAGAGCGCTGGCAGATCAGATTGTCACAGGGGAAGGGATTTCCCTGTCTGATCTTACCGCAAAAGAGCTTTTGGACTGTATCGGAGAGATATCAGAAGATTCTGTTTAAGAAGAAAATAAAAAATCAAGCAGGAGGATATAGAATATGAAAGTATTGATGTTAAACGGAAGCCCGCACAAAGAGGGATGCACATGGAGAGCGCTGTGTGAGATTGCAAAGGAACTAGAAAAGGAAGGAATTGAGTCTGAAATTCTTCACATTGGCGGACAGCAGGTATGGGGCTGCATGGGCTGCGGAGCCTGCGGCACACTGGGAAAATGTGTCCATGATGAGGATCTGGTAAATACGGCAGTCGCTAAGATGAAGGAATGCGACGGTCTGATCGTTGGCTCTCCGGTTCATTATGCATCTGCCAGCGGAGCCATAACCTCCTTTTTAGACCGTTTCTTCTACTGCGGCGGAAGCGCTGCAGCTCATAAGCCGGGAGCGGCCATCGCCTCCGCCAGAAGAGCAGGAACCACAGCAACTCTGGACCAGTTAAATAAATATTTTACCTTTAATCAGATGCCGGTGGTTTCATCCCAGTATTGGAACATGGTCCATGGAAGAAGTGCAGAGGAAACCGTTCAGGACGAGGAAGGAATGCAGATCATGCGTACCCTTGGCCGGAATATGGCATGGCTTTTAAAGTGCATTGAGGCCGGAAGAAAGGCTGGAATTACGGTTCCTGAGGCGGAACCGGAGAAAAAGCGCACCAGCTTTATCCGTTAAATGTCTGAGACGAAAGATGTCACAGCCGTAGATTGGAATGCAGCAGAGCGAAATAGTTCTGCTGCATTTTTTGGATTAAAGTGAACAAATTAGAAAACAATGCTTAATTGATAAAAAATAAACAAAATAATTAAAAATTTAACGAGTGGTTTACATATTGTATACACGCTTTATTTATGCTATACTGATAAGGCTGTGAAAGATCTATAAAAAGTGTGAAAGATTCACAAAAAAAGAGAAAATGTACAAGAAAGAAGGGAAAAATCTATGGGTCTGGCGACTTTTAAAGGCGGTATCCATCCGTATGAAGGAAAAGAACTGTCTGAAAGCAAACCGATTCAGGTCCTGCTTCCAAAGGGCGAACTGGTTTATCCTATGTCTCAGCACATAGGTGCTCCTGCAAAACCGCTGGTTGCAAAAGGCGACCGGGTTTTAGCGGGGCAGAAGATCGGAGAGGCAGGCGGATTTATTTCTGCAAATGTAATCTGCTCCGTGTCCGGTACAGTAAAGGCCATCGAGCCGAGACGGACGGCTAACGGCGCTATGGTTCCGTCTGTGATCGTTGAAAATGACGGAGCCTATGAGACGGTAGAGGGGCTGGGAGAGGACAGAAATCCGGGGACACTGTCAAAAGAAGAGATCCGTTCCATTGTCAAGGAAGCAGGCATCGTGGGACTGGGCGGCGCAGGCTTCCCGACTCATGTAAAGCTTACCCCAAAGGACGAGAACGCCATTGATTACGTTATTGTAAACGGAGCGGAGTGCGAGCCTTATCTGACCAGCGACTACCGTCTGATGGTAGAGGAGCCGGAGAAGTTAGTAGGAGGCTTAAAGGTCATCCTTCAGCTCTTTGACAATGCCAAAGGCGTGATCGCGGTGGAGAACAATAAGCCGGAGGCCATTAAAAAGCTGGAAGAGCTTGTAAAGGATGAGCCAAGGATTACCGTATGTCCTCTGCTTACCAAGTATCCTCAGGGCGGTGAGCGTTCCATTATCTATGCAGTAACCGGAAGAAAGGTAAATTCCTCTATGCTTCCTGCCGATGCAGGCTGCATTGTAGATAATGTAGATACAGTTATTTCTATTTATATGGCGGTATGCAAGAGCACGCCTCTGATGCGCAAGATCATCACCATTACCGGCGATGCGGTCAATACGCCCTGCAACTTCAATGTAAAGCTGGGAACCAATTATCAGGAGCTCATCGAGGCTGCAGGCGGCTTTAAGGAGGAGCCGGAGAAGATTATTTCCGGAGGTCCCATGATGGGACAGGCACTCTTTACCGTGGATATCCCTGTAAGCAAAACTTCCTCTGCGCTGACCTGTTTTACAAAGGATCAGGTATCTGCCCTGGAGCCTACGGCCTGCATCCGCTGCGGCCGCTGCGTAAGCGTATGTCCAAGCCGCATTGTTCCTGTGATGATGATGCAGGCAGCTTTGAGAAATGACTGTGAGCGTTTTGAGAAGGTCAACGGCATGGAGTGTATGGAGTGCGGAAGCTGCACCTATATCTGTCCGGCCAGACGTCCTCTGACTCAGGCCTTTAAGGAAATGAGAAAGACCGTTGCGGCAAACCGCAGGAAGAAAGGGTAGGAGGGTACAAAAGTCATGAATAAATTATTAAATGTATCTTCATCTCCTCATGTGAGATGCAGCGTGGATACACAGAGCCTGATGCTGGACGTGGCCATCGCCATGCTTCCCGCGGCAGCCTTTGGCGTATACAACTTTGGCTTTCATGCGCTGTTTGTGATACTGGCAACTGTAGCTGCCTGTATTGCAAGCGAATATGTATATGAGAAGCTGATGCACCGTCCCATTACCATTATGGACGGCAGCGCCCTGGTAACGGGTATGATCCTGGCGCTGAATATGCCTCCGGAGATTCCGGTTTGGATTCCTGTGATCGGCGGTATTTTTGCGATCGTCGTAGTAAAGCAGCTGTACGGCGGCCTGGGACAGAACTTCATGAACCCGGCTCTGGCAGCAAGATGCTTTCTCCTGATCTCCTTTGCGGGCCATATGAATAATTTCTCATCCGCAAAGCTGGGCTTTGACAGCGTCTCAGGAGCCACTCCTTTAGCCTCCATGCGGGCAGGGGGAAGCGTGGATCTGGCCGCTATGGTTGTAGGACGGATTCCCGGAACCATCGGTGAGGTTTCTGTGATCGCACTTTTGATCGGCGGCATCTACCTGATCGTAAAGAAAGTCATCAGCTGGAAGATTCCTGTGACATACATAGCTACCCTGGCTGTATTTGTATTTATCTTCGGCGGCTTTGACGCCAATTATGTGCTTGCCCAGGTATGCGGCGGCGGTCTGATCTTCGGAGCGTTCTTTATGGCGACCGATTATGTTACCAGCCCCATTACACCTATGGGACAGATCGTATTCGGAATCATGCTGGGACTTTTAACCGGTATCTTCCGTCTGTGGGGCGCTTCTCCTGAGGGCGTTTCCTACGCTATCATCCTGTGCAACCTTTTCGTGCCCATGATCGAGCGCGTGACCCTTCCAAAAGCATTCGGAAAGGAGGCTAAAAAGGCATGAAAGGAATTATGAAAGATGCATTTCTTCTCTTTGTCATCACACTGGTAGCAGGCGCCTGTCTGGGTGCAGTCCACGAGGTGACCTTAGAGCCTATCGCAAAGGCCCAGCTGGCAGCCAATACAGCTACCTACAAGGAGGTATTTCCTGAGGCGGCTTCCTTTGAACAGACCGATGAGTTAAAGGCAGCAGTAGAGGCCGGAGCAGCCCAGATTGCAGAGCAGGGCTTTGGAAACGTATCCATTGACGCAGCCCAGGAGGCTCTGGCTGAGGACGGAACTCTGCTTGGCTACCTGATTACCGCAAGCTCCAATGACGGTTACAATGGCCTGGTGCAGATCTCGGCAGGCATTACTGCGGAGGGAACGCTGACAGGTATCGGCTTTTTAAGCATCAGCGAGACTCCTGGTCTTGGCATGAAGGCTTCAGAGCCGGAGTTTAAGGGCCAGTTTACAGGAAAGGCAGCCCAGACTCTGGAGGTAACAAAAACAGCGCCTTCGGCTGACAACCAGATTCAGGCCATCAGCGGCGCAACTTATACATCCAATGCAGTAACCGGAGCGGCAAATGCGGCCATCTATTTTGTAGAAAACTGCATCGGAGAGTAGGAGGCGTAAGAGATGAATAAATATACGGAACGAATTTATAACGGCGTATGGAAGGAAAACCCCATCTTAATCCAGATGCTGGGCCTTTGTCCTACGTTAGCAGTAACCACCTCCGCTACCAACGGTGCGGGTATGGGACTTTCCACCACGGCGGTTCTGGTTGCGGCAAATATTGTGATCTCCGCCCTGAGAAATATTATTCCCGCCCGTGTGCGGCTTCCAGGCGAGATCGTAGTGGTAGCTTCTCTGGTTACCATTGTAGATATGCTGATGGAAGGCTTTACCCCTTCCCTTTACAGTGCTCTGGGAATCTATATTCCCCTGATTGTTGTAAACTGTATCATCCTGGGCCGTGCAGAGGCCTTTGCAATGAAGAACAAGCCCCTCATTTCTGCCTTTGACGGTCTTGGAATGGGTCTTGGCTTTACCATCGCGCTGATCCTTATCGGCGGAGCAAGAGAGCTTTTAGGGGCCGGAACGGTTTTCGGCATCCAGGTAATGCCTGCTTCCTATGAGCCTGCTGCTATCTTTATCCTGGCTCCCGGCGCCTTCTTTGTTCTGGCCTGCCTGACAGCACTTCAGAATAAGTTAAAGCTGCCATGTGCTACCAACGGCTCTGTAAAGAATAAGAAGAAACGCAAGGGCTGCAGCGGCGACTGCGCTTCCTGCAAAGAGAAGACGGAAGAATAGGAGGAAAGAGTAGATGAAAGAATTACTTGTAATTGCCGTCAGCTCCGCGTTCGTCAGCAACGTGGTGTTAAGCCAGTTCCTTGGCATCTGTTCCTTCGTCGGTGTTTCCAAGAAGGTAGAGACAGCAGCCGGTATGGGAGGTGCGGTTATCTTCGTTATCACCATCGCATCCATTGCTGCCAGCCTGCTGTATAAGCTGATCCTGCAGCCTCTGGGCCTTGATTACTTAAAAACCATTGTGTTTATTCTGGTAATCGCAGCCCTGGTGCAGATCGTGGAAATGTTCTTAAAGAAATGCATGGTATCCCTGTATAACGCTCTGGGTGTGTTCCTGCCTCTGATTACCACAAACTGCGCCGTACTGGGCGTGGCTTTAACCAATGTGCAGAATGACTACACCATCATTGAGAGTGTGGTAAATGGTGTTGCAACCGCATTTGGATATACCGTAGCCATCGTGCTGTTAGCCGGTATCCGTGAGCGTATTGAGGGAAATGATATCCCATATAACTTCCAGGGATCTCCCATTGTCCTTGTAACAGCAGGACTGATGGCTATCGCATTTTTCGGATTTTCCGGACTGCTGTAGAAGGAGGAGACGAAGATGAATATTATGGCAATTGTTATGGCTGCCGCTGTCATTGCGGTGGTAGGTATTGTAGTTGGTATCGGCCTGGGCCTCTTTGGCGAGAAGTTCAAGGTTGAAGTGGATGAAAAAGAGCTGGCGATCCGGGAGGAGCTTCCAGGCAACAACTGCGGCGGCTGCGGCTTCGCAGGCTGTGATGCTCTGGCAAAGGCCATTGCAAACGGTCAGGCTCCCGCAAATGCCTGTCCCGTAGGCGGCGCTCCCGTAGGAGAGAAGATCGCTTCCATCCTGGGTGTAGACGCAGGGGCTGCAGATAAGAAGGTAGCCTTTGTACGCTGCAAGGGAACCTGCGATAAGGCAAAAACCCTGTACACCTATACAGGAATCGAGGACTGCGCCAAAGCCACCGTTGTTCCCGGAGGCAGCCCCAAGGCCTGCAGCTACGGCTGTATGGGATTTGGCTCCTGTGTAAAGGCCTGTCAGTTTGATGCCATCCACGTGATTGACGGCGTGGCAGTGGTTGACAAGGAAAAATGTGTGGCCTGCGGTAAATGTGTGGCTGCCTGTCCAAAGGGACTGATCCAGCTTGTGCCTTACAGCGCAAAGCATCTGGTACAGTGCAGCAGCCACGACAAGGGCAAGGATGTAAAGGCAGCCTGCCAGGCCGGCTGTATCGGCTGTACCCTGTGTACCAGACAGTGTGAGTCAGATGCCATCCATATGGACAACAATCTGGCTGTGATTGACTATGACAAGTGTACTAATTGCGGCAAATGTGCAGAAAAGTGTCCTGCTAAGGTGATTCTGGAGCAGGAGTAAAAATTACGGATGTATTGAGAAACGTATAGGCAGAAGGCCGGGCGAGAGCTCCGGTCTTTTGTTATAGGGAAAAGAAGGAGTTATTATGATTAAAATTGCATTTTTTGATATAGACGGAACACTGCTCCGGTTCAGGCACAATGATCTGTCAGAACCGGTAAGATCCGCGTTAAAACAGTTACAGAAGCAGGGGATTCTTTTATGTATGGCAACGGGAAGAAGCTACCCGTTTATACCGCGCTTTGAAGGAATTGAATTTGATGTTATTCTGTCATTTAACGGCTCTTATGTCAGAAATCGGGAGGAAGTGATCCGCAAAGAGCCTCTTACAAGAGAGGATGTAAACTGTATTATAGGCAATCTAAATAAGAAGAAACGGGCAATTGCAATCAGCAATGAAGCTGTGGTGGTCACAAATGGAACCGATCCGGATCTGGAACAGTACTTTGCATTCGGAAATGAAGAAATGATAATTTCCGAAAAATTCAATGACATTTCCAGGGAAGACATTTATCAGATTATGTGCAGCTGCACAAAGGATGAATACGAGGAAATTCTTGAAGGAACCAAACGTGCACAGATCACTTCCTGGTGGGACAGGGCGGCGGATATTATTCCGTCAAACAGCGGAAAGGGAATTGCCGTAATGGATGTATTGGATTACTATGGGATTTCAAGGGAGAAATCCATAGCGTTCGGAGACGGGAAGAATGACATCGAGATGCTGAGGGCAGTGGGGATTGGTGTAGCGATGGGAAATTCCTGTACAGAGGTAAAGGACAGCGCAGATGAAAGCTGCCTGTCGGTTGAGGAGGACGGAATTTACCATTACTTTTTAGAGCGAAATATGATTGAGGCAATTTAAAAATAAGTAAACCAGCGGGATATCGATAGAGACGTCCTGCTGGTTTACTTTTTAGGAAATGGCTTTGTCATAGAGATTCCGGTATACGCTGCAGGATTCATAGAGCGTATCGTGGGTCCCCTCTCCGCAGACAGTGCCCCGGTCCAGAACGATAATATGTCCGGCTGTCCGGGCCAGATTCATATCATGGGTGACGATGACACAAGTCACTGGGGATCCCGGACCAGCGCCCTTGCAAGAGCCAGTCTTTGCCGTTCTCCGGCGGAGAACCGAAAAGCAAATCGGCCAGTTACAAGGGATACCAGAATCAGCCACGGCACAACCACACCAATGCAGCTGGAAATGCCGTAGCTGATCCCGGAGGTATCCTGTGTGATGTGGCTGATCAGGGAGGAGGGCCTGCAGGCCTGGTACACGGACATGGGAAAGTACAAAAAATGATTCCACAGGGTTTTTCGGAGAACCTGATCGGTGTGAAAGCCGATCCATGAGCCAAAGAGGGTGGAAAGAAAACTGAGCAGCATGGAAAAGAGCGTAATCCCGGCATAATCTGCAATCAGTCCTTTGTCAAAGATTTCCCCCTGCATAATGGCGCCGGTTATCTGGGGGAGGCGGACGGTAAGCATGGAAATCACAAGTCCGAATAGAACGTCTGCCAGATACCAGATCCACGGAATACCAGAAACAGACAGAAGATGAAAAAATGGCCTCCAGGCCTGCAGTTTCTTTTGTATCATCATAAACTCCTTTCTGGAACCGGTGTGTTAAAGGACCGGCTATTTAAGAGAATGATTTCATCAACGTCCTTTACAGCGGACGTTCTGTGGGCGATGACGAATGTGGTCCGTCCTTTTCTGAGACGGGCAAGGGCCTGTTCCACCCTGTATTCTGATTCCGGATCAAGGTTCGCAGTCACCTCATCCAAAAGAAGGATTTTGGGGTTTTGGAGAAACAGCCGCGCAAGAGAGATACGCTGGCGCTGCCCTCCGGAGAGCCCGCTGCCGCCTTCTCCGATCCGGGTCATAAGGCCGTGGGGCATGGCACGTATAAAATCACTGCACTGGGAATCCTCTATGGCCTGTAAAAGCTCTTGTTCAGTTACAGGCCGGTGAATCCCATAAAGGATATTTTCGCGGATCGTTCCGGAAAAAAGATAGGGGCTCTGGGGCCCGTAGCCGATCATACGCCGCCACTGTACCAGAGGGAGTTTAAAAATATCTGTCTTACCCATGCGGATACTTCCCTGATCCGGAGAATAGAAGCGTTCCAAAAGCTGAAAAAAGTAGTTTTACCGGCCCCGCTTGGACCGACGAGGGCCGTTGTTTTCCCCTCCGGGGCTGTAAAGGTAAGATTTTTCAGTACAGGCTGATTTTCGTAGGAAAAGGATACATTTTCAAACAGGATATCTCCTTTCATCCCGTCTGAACCGGTGCAGGGATCATCAGGTTCCGTCTGTTCTGCCATAAGCTCTGTGATCCGACGGACTGCTCCCTGACTGGATTTAACGGTTCCCCAGATGCTCATGATTCTGGAAAATGAGTTTAAAAGGTTCTGGGAGTAGAGATAAAATGCAACCCAGATATCAAGGGTGATTTCATTATGGGAGATCATCCACAGTCCCAGCCCGATCATGGCAGTTGTATGGAGCAGTGAAGCAAGGTTTTTTAACTGGAGCAGAAGATTAGTGATAAGAGAATTGGAAATATTTACCTGAAACAACTGATGAATCCAGTGGTTTCCCCGTTTCTTTTCCCATTCTTCTGCACAAAATTCTTTTACCAGAGGCAGATTGGACAGGATTTCGGACAGATGACCGGTAAGCCCGGCGTTTTTTCCCTGAATCCTTTCATTCCATGAAAACTGGATTTTTCCCTGCCATACGCCGAGAGCATACAGAAGGGGGATCATAACGGCTTCCAGCGCAGCAAGCTTCCAGTGATAGGAAAAGAGGAGCACAAAGGAACCGAAAAACGTGTAGAGGGAGGACAGCACATTTCCGGGAAAAGAAACAGCCAGGTCACTGAGCTTTGCGGTGTCCTGGGTTACGCGGCTGATCAGATCCTTTGAGGGCTGTGCGTCAAAAAAAGGAACAGGAAGGCGGAGGATTTGTCTCCAGATAAGCTCGCGCAGGCGCAGAGAAACCTTTGCACTTGCAGCTGCTAAAATAAACTGGCTGACAGAGGTAATACATGCCTGTCCTGAAACAACGGCAATTACTGTACAAATAAGCGCCGGATTCAGGCTGCCGTTCATGATCTGCCGGGTATAGGAGGGAAAAAGCAGATACAGCTGGCTTGCTGCCATAGACAGAAGCGTATAGACCAGGATATAAAACCAGGGAAGTCTGGCCTGAAGCAGCAGATGGAAAAATGGTTTCCAGATAAGTCGTTTCATAGATCGCGTCTCCTTTCGTCTGACGGATCATAACATAAAAAGCCAAATCCGTGTGGGATTTGGCTTAAATGGCGTGTGCGGTGTCGTAAAAACAGGATTATAGATTGAGTTCAGGACATTTTCTGAGGGTTCAGGACAGAGGATCCTGCCATGACAGGGTAAGGCTCTGGATAAAGATATCCCCCTGAAGGCAGGAATTCAGGGTGGCATTGTGATAAGGGCTTAAAAGTTCACGGACAGTGGAAAGCCCTTTTCCGCGTCCCTCTCCTTTGGTGCTGATTCCGGCATGGATGCCCTGCTGGATTGTACGCGGGGTAACGGAATTTCGGATTGTATAGGAGCAGCCGCAGGTATTTCCTGTAATGCGGACTTCGATGATGCCATCGGGAACCAGAAGAACCTCTTCAATTGCATTATCAATCAGGATTCCCAGAATACGGGTTAGATCGATCAGATCCATACCGGTCTGCCAGGTTTCAGGGAGAACCTGAATGTGCAGGGAAATGAAACATTTTTGCTGCAAAGCCTGAGAAGTTTTTAAAACGAAGAAGGCCTGCAGAGGTTCGGAGGGCAGCTGGCAGATGGATGACAGCAGTTCGCTTTGGCGGATGGTATCCTGGGAGCAGGGAAAGATTTTTCCCCAGAAAAAATCTTTCATCTCCTGGTTTTCGCTTTCATTTACAAAATTTCCCATAGTGAAGAAAATATTTTTTATGTCATGGCGGATATTTTGCATGGCACAGAGTGTTCCGTTCAGGTTCTGATAGTAGGAGGAAAGACTTTCCTTTTCCATCTGATTAAAGGAAGCATAATCTTTATAAAAGGCGATCCGGAACAAAAGGCGGACGAATAAAAACTGCAGAAACAAGGTGCACAGAGCCGGAAATAAAAGAAAAACCAGCGGGTTCTGGGAGGACAGGATGGAAAAAGGTAAAAAGATCATCGTACAGAACACAAGGATTAAGGCGGAAAAGAGAAAATAGTAGGGTTCGATAGCGGGATATTTCTTTCCAAGCTGTATTAACTGTTCGATCGGTTTAAAAAAACGCGGACGGAAAAAAAGGATCGCTCCAAGAAGCAGGAGAGAATACAGCCCGGTAGTGCCGATGAGACCCAGCGCATAGCTTCCGACTGCTTTTTGAAGATAAGGGACGGCAAAATAGTTTACCAGAAAGAATCCGTAGGCAGAAACGGACAGGATTACAAAGGAGAGATAGCAGGAAAACTGGTTTCCGCGCAGGCTGTGGAGGCTTAATTTTACGGCAGTGTAATATACGCAGAAAATCAGCCAGAACAGCCAGAGGTGTCACAGCAGTACGGAGGCAGAGTTAAACAGTCTTTGAGAGAAAAAGAAGGCTGAAAAAAGAAAGGGGATTTCAATGAAAGACGTGGGGTTTTCATCATTTTTTGGGGGAGCGGCAAGCGTCAAACAGCGGGTAAATTCATGAATCATCTTTGGACGGTCCAGGGATTTTTCGATAAAGCCATAAGAAGGAAAAGGCCTTGTTCTGAATAACCCTGTTTTTTAAATTTGATAAAGAAATAATGCACTTGCATATTCTATGAGATTGGGGTAAAATAGACCAAAATTAAGACAGGGAGGAAATGAGTTATGGAAATTAGCGGACATACGCAAATGCTGTGCCTGATAGGAAGCCCTGTCGGGCATTCGGGATCGCCGGCTATGTATAATTATAGTTTTCAAAAATTGGGGCTGGATTATGTGTATTTGGCTTTTGATATAAAAGAAGAGGATACATCAAAGGCTATTAATGCGCTTCGGTTATTAAACGTAAAGGGCTTTAATATTACTATGCCGGGAAAGACGGCAGCGCTTTCCTGCTGCGATGAGCTTTCAAAAGCAGCACAGCTTATCGGAGCGGTAAATACGGTAGTAAATGAAAATGGCAAACTAATTGGCCATAACACGGACGGTTTGGGCTGGGTCAGAAACTGCCGGGAGCATGGCTTTGAAATAAGGGGAAAGAAAATGACGATTGCCGGTTCCGGTGGAGCGGCTACTGCCATTGAGATTACATCTGCTTTAGAAGGGATGAGTGAGATTTCTATATTTGCACGAAAGGACACTTTTTTTGCAAATGCAGAGGCTACGGTAGAAAAGATCCGCAGGCATGTTTCAGGATGCCGGGTGAATCTGTATGATTTGGAAGACAGGGATTTATTTTATCATGAAATAGAAGACAGTCATATTTTCACCAATGCCACCCGGGTGGGAATGAAGCCTATGGATCAGGAGAGCCTGATTGAAAATCCTGAAGTTTTTCGCAGTGATCTGACTGTGTCAGATGTAGTTTATAATCCGAGAGAAACCAGACTCCTGTCAGATGCTGCGGCGGCAGGGTGTAAAGTGATTCCGGGAATTGGGATGCTTTTATGGCAGGGGGCAGAGGCATTTAAACTTTATACAGGTAAGGAAATGCCGGTTAAGGAAATAATGGAAAAATATTTTGCGGTATAATGAACCGCCCATAAAATAATAAAAGACAGTTGTGCAGAAGAGAAACTGCAGCAGCTGTTTTTTTGTAGAAATTCACCAAAGTAAAGCTACTGATAACAGAAAGAAGGAACAGGGAACATGAAGCGTAATGTAGGGTATCTGTATTTGTTGATTACCTTTTTTTGCTGGGGAAGTATTTATGTTGTGAGCAAGTATGCTTTGGAGGTTATGGGGCCGGTAACAGTTTCTTTTTGCCGGTATGGAATAGCTCTGATCTGTCTGTATGGTATTTTAAAGTTAAAAGGATGTCATAAAAAAGTTCAGAAAGAGCACTGGCCGTATTTGATGATTCTGGGAGGCTTGGGATATTTTGCAGCAATTATACTGCAGCTTGCCGGAACCGCCAGATTGTCAGGATCGCTTTCTTCCCTGATGAATTCTTTGAATCCCGTTGCGATTTCTGTTATGGCGGCGATATTTTTAAAGGAAAGGATCACATGGAAAAATGCGATCGGCATTGTTATATCTCTTGCAGGCGTATATGTTATTTTAGGAACGGGAGAGCTGCAGGCTGACCTCATGGGAATCCTGTTTTCCGCAGGCTCTGTAATTCTCTGGTCAGCTGCTTCTGTATCCATTCGCAGAATCTCCGAATATTATGATCCGGTTCAGACCGCTCTTTACGGTATGGCCATTGCCCTGATTCTAAACGTACCGGCAGCAGTATTTGAGAATACGTTCATTTTCAGAAGCCATCCTACAGAAAAAGCATTGCTGGCCTGCCTGTTTGTTGCGGTAGTTGGAACTGCGGTAGCACACACCTTTTGGAATAAGAGCCTTCAGCAGCTGAGTGCAAGTACCTGTTCTATGTTTTACCCTTTACAGCCGTTGGTATCAGCAGTACTTGGGGTAGTGCTTCTTCATGAGATTATTACATGGCAGTTTGTAGCAGGCGCTGTACTGATCTGTTCTGGAATTGTGATTAATTTCCTGCCTTTTATGCCAAATAAAGAGAAAATAGCGCGTTAAAGCGATAAAATCATTGCGCTTTTTAGGTTCTGCTGATATAATTGCATTCAAAAATAATTCGTGTGACGAAGAAGACAGAGGAGAGTGCAATGGACAGAATTGAAGAAATATGTGATAAAATTGGACAGTGTGATGACAATATCATTGAGCAGCTGGTTGCCAGAATGAGATGTATTCAGGATATTATTGAATATAAGAAGGAAAAGGGAATCCCGATCCTGCAGCCGGAGCAGGAAAAAAAGCAGGAGGATAACCTGAAGCGTAAGCTGGGAGATAATCCCTTTGAGGAGGAGATGCTGGATATCTTCAAATACATTGTGAAGAACAGCCGAAGGATTCAGGCTAAAGCTCTGTTTAATTATAATATTTTCCTTATTGGCTTTATGGGTGCAGGGAAAAGCACTGTGGCTAGAGAATTAAAAAAACAGCTGGAAATGAATTACGTTGAAATGGATCAGCTGATCGTGGAGCAGAGAGGAATGGCCATCACAGATATTTTTGAGGAATATGGTGAAACATATTTTCGTAATCTGGAAAGCAATGTGCTGATTGAACTCCAAAAGCGTAAACAGACGATCGTTTCCTGTGGAGGAGGTATTGTAGTCCGGGAAGATAATAAGGATCATATGAAGAAAAATGGGCGGGTTGTGTTTTTAACTGCAACGCCCAATACTGTTTATGAGCGGGTGAAAAACAGTACAGAACGTCCGATCCTGAATAATAATATGAATGTAGAGTTTATTTCACAGCTTTTAGAAAAACGCAGAGCTTTGTATGAAGAGGCAGCGGATATCACAGTAGCAACAGATGGAAAATCTGTTTCCGAAATATGTGATGAAATAGTTTCAGAGCTGATTGCTTATGACCTGAGATTAAATAAAAAAGAATCATGATAAAAGAGAGTTTCTGTTTCGCAATAGAATTATCGGACAGAAACTTTTTTATTACAAAACTATTAAAAGTGGGGGTTAATCCCATATTTCGACAGAAAATGTAAAAGGGTAAATCGTGAAGTACAGAAGGAAAAAAACGGAAAAAAGCCGCAAAACAGGTGGCATAAAGGGTTGAAATTGTATTGTTAATAAAATAACAAAGTTAAATATTAACAATAATGTAATAAAAACGTAAAAATAAAATCTATATTTCGTTCAAAAAACAGGATGATACCAAGAAAAAGTATACAATAAGCACAATATAATCGGAAATTATTTCCTGATGCAAAAAAAATGTAACAAAGTTGTAAAACCTCTGTTGACGGGTAGAACCAAATCCCATATAATACCCGTACATCCCAGCAAAACAGGTCAAAAGTGGGGAATAAACCTTATTTTGGATCTGATGAAAAGCAACTTGTTGACACATGGGATCAGACAGATCCCAGGAAAGAAAAGAGGAGTATGTATGCTTACATTGCATTCATTCCTTCAGTCGGTCGTTCTCTTTGTAAAGGCGCTTGCAGTTAAGGTCAAAAAAGAACAGTACCGCACTTCTTCTGTTGTGATGGCAGGGGCTGTAGTCATTGCCATTGTAACCTTCGGTGCAAACGGATTTGGCGGAAGCGGTAGAAATGCCATGGCTGCGCCCAGGATTCAGGAAAGCGCAGAGGAGCCGGAAGAACCGGAAGAGGAAGTGGTATCTGGAGGAAGCAGCTTTGTTACGGAAGCAAAAATACAATTTGGACTTTTAAATACAGACAGTGAAGGCCAGCATCTGGCAGGCGCGCTGCTGGAACAGGATGTCCGGGAGAAACAGAGAAGAGAGGCAGCAGCCCAGACAGAGATTGAGGCGCTGCAGAAGCAGATTTTAAAAGAGAAGGAAGAAGAGGAAGCCAGAAGAAAGGCTGAGGAGGAGCGGCGGGCCGCCAGACGGATCCGGATTTCAGACGAGGATTACCAGATCCTGCTGCGTATTGTACAGGCCGAAGCAGGCATCTGTGATGATAAGGGGAAGATTCTGGTGGCAGATGTGATCATTAACCGTGTCCTTTCCAAGCGGTTCCCCAATACGGTAAAAGGGGTTGTATACCAGAGAAACCAGTTCCAGCCCGTATCAAATGGCAGGATCAACACCGTAAAGGTGACGCCGGATACCATCCGCTGCGTAGACCGCGCCCTGGATGGAGAGGATTACTCAAACGGGGCTATTTACTTTATGAACCGCAGGGCTTCGGGAAAACAGGCTTCCTGGTTTGATTCCAGTCTTACCTATCTCTTTGCACATGACGGTCATGAATTTTTCAGATAACCGCCCATAGAAAAGACTCAAAAAGGGTTGAGTTTCCGCATCCTTTGGCGTATACTGTGAAGTGACGGGAAACTGTCCAATACAGAAGGCAAAGGAGACTGGAATCATGATTTTTGATGAAAAGAAAAATTTGAATTTTTACCGCAATCTGGGAATTGAGGGAAGATACGCAAAGGCCGTTGATTTTCTTATGAACACGGATCTGGCAGCATTAGAGGCTGGAAAGCATGAGATCGACGGAACCAATGTATATGCCAATGTGACCTCCTACACTACGATTCCGTGGGAAGAGGCAAAGTATGAGTCTCACGAGCATTACACCGATATCCAGTATGTGATCGAGGGGAGTGAGGTTATGACCTATGCTCCGACACATGAGATGGAGGTAAAGACTCCTTACAATCCGGATAAAGATGTAACGTTTTATGAGAACACGGTTCCCGGCCTTCAGGCAGTTGTAAAGGCAGGTCAGTACATGATCTTCCATCCATGGGATGCACACAAGCCAAAGGCAGCAGACGGTGAACCTGCCCCTATTAAGAAGGTAATTGTAAAAATTAAAGAAGACTAGTGTACTGTCTCATTCACTAGAATAAGGTACCGGCCGTTTGGACATTGTCCAGGGGGCCGGTATTTGTCATATCTGTACCATTTTCTGTAAAAATTAGAATTTTGTTAAAATGGAATTGTTGACTTTTTAACAATAAAGTGAGATAATAGACTTGAATTTGGTTTTATAAACCAGACATTCACATTTACATCATTTCACATCATATCACAGGAAAGAAAAGAGGTTAATGTAGTATGGCAGAGATCAATTTAAGCAAGTATGGCATTACCGGAACAACTGAGATCGTACACAATCCTTCTTATGAGCTGTTATTTGAAGAAGAGACCAGACCCGAGCTGGAAGGTTACGAGAAAGGACAGGTCAGTGAATTAGGCGCAGTTAACGTTATGACTGGTATCTACACCGGCCGTTCTCCAAAAGACAAATTCATCGTGGTAGATGAGAACTCCAAAGATACTGTATGGTGGACTTCTGATGAGTACAAGAATGACAATCATCCTGCATCTGAGGAAGCATGGAAGGCCTGCAAGGAGATTGCGTTAAAGGAGCTGTCCAATAAGAAGCTTTACGTTGTAGATGCATTCTGCGGCGCAAACAAGGATACCCGCATGGCAATCCGCTTCATCGTAGAAGTAGCTTGGCAGGCACACTTTGTTACTAATATGTTTATTCAGCCAACTGCTGAGGAATTAGAGAACTTTGAGCCTGATTTCGTTGTTTACAATGCTTCCAAGGCAAAGGTAGAGAACTATAAGGAGCTGGGCTTAAATTCTGAGACAGCTGCTATGTTCAACATTACCAGCCGTGAGCAGGTTATCATCAACACCTGGTACGGCGGTGAGATGAAGAAGGGTATGTTCTCCATGATGAACTACTACCTGCCTCTGAAAGGCATCGCTTCCATGCACTGCTCCGCAAATACAGATATGAACGGCGAGAACACCGCTATCTTCTTCGGCCTGTCCGGTACCGGAAAGACCACTCTGTCTACCGATCCTAAGCGTCTTTTGATCGGTGATGACGAGCATGGCTGGGATGACAACGGCGTGTTTAACTTTGAGGGTGGCTGCTATGCTAAGGTTATCAACCTGGACAAAGAGTCTGAGCCGGACATTTATAATGCCATTCGCCGTGATGCTCTGCTTGAAAACGTTACTCTGGATGCAGAGGGCAAGATCGATTTCGCAGATGACAGCGTAACCGAGAATACCCGTGTATCTTATCCGATCAACCATATTGAGAATATTGTACGTCCCGTTTCCTCTGCTCCGGCAGCGAAGAATGTAATTTTCCTGTCCGCAGATGCATTCGGCGTACTGCCTCCAGTATCTGTTCTTACTCCTGAGCAGACACAGTATTACTTCCTGTCCGGCTTTACAGCAAAACTTGCAGGTACAGAGCGCGGCATCACCGAGCCGACTCCTACCTTCTCTGCATGCTTTGGCCAGGCATTCTTAGAGCTGCATCCTACCAAGTATGCAGAAGAGCTGGTTAAGAGAATGGAAAAGAGCGGCGCAAAGGCTTATCTTGTAAATACCGGATGGAATGGTACCGGAAAGCGTATCTCTATTAAGGATACCCGCGGCATCATTGACGCTATCCTAAACGGTGATATCAAGAATGCTCCTACCAAGACCATCCCATACTTCAACTTTGAAGTACCTACTGAGCTTCCCGGCGTAGATCCCAAAATCCTGGATCCAAGAGATACCTATGCAGATGCAGCAGAGTGGGATGCAAAGGCACAGGACCTGGCTGGCAGATTCATTAAGAACTTCGCAAAATACGAAGGCAATGAGGCTGGCAAGGCTCTGGTTGCAGCTGGCCCTCAGAAGTAAAACAAAACAGATCGACGAAAGTCTGAAAAGGCGCGGCATTTTGCTGCGTCTTTTTTTAATCCTCTTTTCTTTGTTCAATCTCCAGCCAGGTTCAAAAACATTGTTCTTAAAAAAAGACAATGTTAAAAATAAAGTTCGTCTATATTTAAAATATAGATATTTTAGAAGATAATATTAAGATAAAATACAAATAAAACTGATTATAAAGTTAATTTTTTGCAAAATGATTGGAATTATATCAACATCTTTGTATACAATATGCGAAAGACTGAAAAAATATCAACTTATATTGTGCCAAACGGACAAATGTCTTTTAACAAGATACAAACCATGTGATATAATACGAACAATTCGCGAAAGGAAAAACAGGGCGGGTTAAAAACGGGGTATATAAAAAGATACCCGACTTAAAAAGGAGGAGAAGGAATGAAAAAACGTTTTCTCAGTTTGACACTGGCAGCTGCAATGGTAATGTCTTTAGCAGGATGCCGCAGCGCAGAACCGGCAGCGACAACAGCTGCACCGGCATCAGAGGCAACGACGGCTGCACCGGCTGATGGGGAAAAGAAAGAGGGAACCTCAGAAGCAGAAACAGCATCGGCAGAAGATTTTAAGATTGGTATTATTACCGGTACGGCCTCCCAGGGTGATGAGGAGATCACTCAGGCAAATAAGATGAAAGAAAAATACGGTGACATGGTTGTTACCTCTACCTATCCTGATAACTTCACCACAGAGACAGAAACCCTGATCTCTAATGCAGTGGCTATGGCTTCTGATCCGGCTGTTAAGGCAATCGTATGGTGCCAGGCAGTTCCCGGTACTGCAGCAGCCATTGACAAGGTTCGTGAGACCCGTCCGGATATGATCTTCATCGCAGGTACTCCCGGCGAGGATCCGGGCGTTATCAATCCAAAGGCCGATATCGTCCTTCAGGTCGACGAGCCAGGCTGCGGTGTTGTGATTCCGCCTCAGGCAAAGGCTCAGGGAGCAAAGACGCTGATCCACTACTCTTTCCCGCGTCATATGAGCTATGCTTTGATTGTTGCACGTCATGAGAACATGAAGAAATACTGTGCAGAAAACGGAATCGAGCTGGTTGACGTAACCGCTCCCGATCCTACCGGCGATTCCGGTATTACAGGCGCACAGCAGTTTATTCTGGAGGATGTTCCCCGCCAGATTGAAAAGTATGGCAAGGACACCGTATTCTTCACCACAAACTGCGTTATGCAGGAGCCTTTGATCCGTTCCGTATTTGAAAACGGCGCGATCTACTCCTTACAGTGCTGCCCGTCTCCGTTCCACGCATTCCCGGCAGCTTTAAACATTGATATGTCCGGTCACGAAGCAGACGTTACATATATGATGGAACAGCTTCAGGCAAAGGTAGACGAGTATGGAATGAACGGCCGCGTTTCCACATGGGGCGTTCCCTGCAATATGCTGTTTGTAAATGCAGGCGTTGAGTATGCAAAAAAGGTACTGGAAGGCGAGACCAACGGTGAGGTTCTTGATGAGGAAGTTCTGAAGGCTACCATTCAGGAATGTGCAAAAGAGTATACACCGGATGCAAATATGACCATTGAGCATTATGTAGATGACAGCGGAAACGAAAAGGATAACCACTTCCTGGTAATGTCAGATTTCGTTACATTTAAATAGACTTGACCGCAATGGGGCTGATATAAGAAGCAGGGGGTTCGCCGGCTGGCGTCTTTGGGGCAGAAGCTGGCGGACTCCTTTTTTCATTTTTCCCTGATGGAGGGCGGTAGAAAAAGAAGTCAAAAAGAAAGAGGTTGGTATTTTGGAAAATGCAAAAGAAACCTATGTCCTGAAAATGGATCATATTGTGAAAGAATATTTCGGGAACTGTGTCCTGAAGAGAGTTGACCTTGCGGTACGTCCCGGTGAGATTCATGCGCTGATGGGAGAAAACGGCGCAGGAAAATCCACCCTGATGAATATCCTGTTTGGTATGCCGGTCATTCACAACACAGGCGGTTTTGAAGGAACCGTTGAGATTGACGGAAAGGAAGTGCAGATCAACAGCCCGGTAAAGGCCATGGAGCTGGGAATCGGTATGGTACATCAGGAGTTTATGCTGATTCCGGGATTTTCCGTTACGGAAAATATTAAGGTGGGCCGGGAAATCAGTCATGCAAACCTGGCCAGCCGCGTATTTGGAGAATCGATGGAAACCCTGGATTTTGATTCCATGGATCGGGATGCAAGAAAGGCCCTTAAAACCATTGGGCTTGAGATCGAAGAGTATGTAAAAGTAGCAGGACTTCCCGTAGGATATATGCAGTTTATTGAGATCGCCAGAGAGCTTGATAAAACGGGACTTAAGATACTGGTATTTGACGAACCAACTGCAGTGCTGACCGAATCAGAGGCTAAACGCTTGCTGGAGGCCATGAAAGTGATCGCCGCCAGCGGAATTGCCATTATTTTTATCACCCACCGATTGGATGAGGTCATGGCAGTGGCGGATAGTATGACGGTTCTCAGGGATGGAGAATTTGTAGCCAGACGTGAGATCAGGGATACAAATGTGGTTGAGATCGCAGAACTGATGATCGGACGCAAAGTGGAGAAGCTGTTAGATGATGATATACCGGATGAACGGGTGATCCGGGACGATGAAATTGCTGTCAGCTTAAGAAATTACAGAGTAGATATGCCGGGCGAGCAGGTCAATGGGATTGATATGGATATCCGAAAAGGAGAAATCTTTGGGATTGGAGGCCTGGCAGGCCAGGGTAAACTTGGCATCCCTAACGGCATCATGGGGCTTTATAAGGCCAGCGGTGAAGTGAGGATTAATGGCGAGGCCTTAAATCTGGATAAACTGGGAGATGCCCTGGATCATAAGGTAGCCTTTGTATCAGAGGACCGCCGCGGTGTGGGCCTTCTCTTGAACGAAAGCATTGAGCAGAATATCGTCTTTTCTGCCATGCAGACCAACGGCAGATTTTTAAAAAAGATCGGTTGGTTTCATTTATATGATGCTGCCGCTGCCAAAGTTCATGCCACTCATATGGTAGAAACGCTTGATATCCGCTGTACTGGTATCGGGCAGGCGGCAGGCCGTCTTTCCGGCGGCAATCAGCAGAAAGTATGTCTGGCACAAGCACTGACTCTGGAACCGGATATCCTGTTTGTATCGGAGCCTACCAGAGGAATTGACATTGGCGCCAAGAAGCTGGTGCTTGAGTATCTGGCAAAACTGAACCGCGAGACGGGCATGACGGTGATCATCGTTTCTTCTGAGCTGGTAGAACTGCGGTCGATTTCAGACCGGATTGCGATCATTTCCGATGGAAAGCTGTCGGGTATTTTAAAACCGGACGATTCGGATGCCGACTTCGGTCTGGCTATGTCCGGAACACGGAAAGGAGGAATGGAAAATGACTGATTCTGTTAAGAAGATGATCCGTAAATTCGGCCTTCCGCGTATTATTATCGTTCTCTTTTTTCTGTTTCTGGTGGTATGTGCAGGGGCATTCCAGATGAATCTGCCCCAGTTTTTCAGTGATGTGCTCCGCCGCTGGGGAATGTACGGTGTTTTAGCTCTTGCAATGGTGCCGGCGATCCAGTGCGGGATCGGACCGAACTTTGGTATCACCATGGGTATTGTAGGAGGGCTTTTGGGAGGTCTGGTTGTGATCCAGCTGGATATTGCACAAAATCCCGCTCTGGTAGCAATCCATCCTCTCTTTGCAGCCTGGGTGGCTATTCTGGCTGCCATTGTGATCGGCGTGATTCTGGCAGTGGGCATCGGATACCTCTACGGCCAGCTCTTAAACCGGGTAAAGGGCTCTGAAATGACCGTTACTACCTATGTAGGATTTTCCGTGATCGCTTTCATGAATATGGTCTGGATGCTTCTTCCCTTCGACAATGGTGAGCTGATCTGGCCCAATGCCGGAAAGGGACTGAGAAATACAATTTCCCTTGCTTCCTCCTACAGCGGTGTTATGAATGACACCCTTGCTTTTTCCATTGGAGACTTTTTTGTTCCTACCGGACTTCTTCTGTTTTTCTTCCTCATGTGCTTTCTGGTGTGGCTCTTTATGCGTTCTAAGACTGGAATTGCCATGAGTGCGGCAGGTACGAATCCCATGTTTGCCAAGGCCGCAGGCATCAATGTAAACCGGATGCGTCTGGTGGGTACCATTCTTTCGACCGTCCTGGCTGCAGTAGGTATCCTGGTATATGCACAGGCCTTCGGCTTCATCCAGCTGTACAATGGTCCTATGATGATGGGCTTTACCTCTGTAGCAGCCGTACTGATCGGAGGCGCTACTCCAAGGCGGGCCTCCATTGCCCACGTGCTGATCGGTACGTTCCTGTTTCAGGGCATCATGGCTCTGGGCCTTCCGGTTGTAAACCAGTTCATTCCGGAGAGCAACTTATCAGAGGTAATGCGTCTGATCATCTCTAATGGTATTATTCTGTATGCACTGGCACAGGCAAAGGGAGGTGACAGCCGTGAATAAAAAAATATCTGATTTCTTATTTAAAAATAAGGTAGTGATCCTGTTCCTTCTTCTTTGTGTAGGAGCTACGGCTGCATCGAAACAGCCTCTGACCTTTGTGATCCCGGAGCTGTTTACCAGAATCGCCAGAAATGCGTTTATCGTGCTGGCACTGATCATTCCGGTTATTACGGGTCTGGGTCTGAATTTTGGTATTGTAGTAGGCGCCATGGCGGCACAGATTGCCTTATTCCTTACCACTTACTGGGGTTTTACGGGAGTTGGCGGCTTTTTCATTACCGTTGCCCTGGCGACCCCTATTGTGCTGGTGTTCGGCTTCCTGGTAGGAAAACTCTTCAACCTGGTAAAGGGAAATGAGATGATCGCGGGCCTGATCCTGGGATATTTTGCAGATGGTATTTACCAGCTGATCTTCCTGTTCGTATTCGGCGGCGTGATTGCTATGAATAATCCTACGCTGATGATTGCCACAGGAGTAGGCGTAAAGAATACCATTGACCTAAAGGATACGGTAAAATATGCTCTGGATACCATTCCCATGCTGACGGTTCTGGAAATTGGCTTCTATCTGGTAATTGCAGGACTTCTCTTTACCACCATTCACAAGCGGATCAAAAAACAGGCAGTGAACTGGAAGGATACAGCGCTTAAGGCGGCGGCAGCAGTTTTTGTCTATGCCCTGACTTTTATCGGACCGGTGGAGCAGTTCTTATCTTCTGACCGTCTGCTGCTTTTGTCGGCGGTAGAGCTGGGCTGTCTGAGCGTTGTGCTGTGGCAGCTGTTTCAGATCGTGAGACATAAAATGACGAAACATACGGGAGCCAGAAGTTTTGGCAAAAGAGACACCTTTGATATACGCAGAGCCCTTGTCTTTATCGTTCTGGCTGGTGCAGTATATGGACTTACCTATATTCCCGCACTGTTTAACGTGCTGATTGCCGTACAGCTTCCTGTGATGACCTATATCTGTATTGGAACTCTCTGCGTATTCAACAATCTGCTGATGCGGACCCGTCTGGGACAGAATATGAGGGCAGTAGGCCAGAACCGTGCGGTAGCAAACTCTGCAGGTATTGATGTGGATAAGACCCGTATTATCGCCATGCTGTTTTCTACCGTGCTTGCCAGCTGGGGACAGCTTATTTATCTGCAGAATATCGGCACCATGTCTACCTATGGTGCGCATACCCAGGTGGGGCAGTTTGCTATTGCAGCGCTTCTGGTAGGCGGCGCTTCCGTGCAGAAGGCGACAAATAAAAATGCTCTTTTAGGCATCGTTCTGTTCCATACCCTGTTTATCGTATCTCCGTTAGCAGGAAAGGAACTGTTCGGAGATCCTGTGATCGGTGAGTATTTCCGCGTATTCGTTTCCTATGGCGTAATCGCCATGGCACTGGCTATGCATGCATGGAAAAAGCCCGGCACAGACAAGTCAAAAGATGGGCCAAGTGAGTTTGAAAGCTAGATGAAGCCGGCTTCGTTAGGAAAAGTTTAGAAATGAAAAACACCTTTTAATAGACGTCAAAGAGTAAGGCATAGTGGCCTGAACAACAGGAAAGAGGGTGCTGCTCAATCATTCGATTGTGGATGATTTTGCAGCACCCTCTTTTCTGGTTTAAGTGAATACATTTCAGCTGTCGCTGCATCTGGTTCACTCCGTCTGGATACGGCATTTTGTTGTATTAAGGGTATATACAAACTGGGATTTTTAAGAACAAACCAGTCTTGCCCTAATAACTAATTTTACATTCCTTAGATTTTAACATTCCGTTTTCTTTAAGTTTTTTATCAAGCCAGTAAATTGGAATTGGCAATATTTTTTCAATAAGCACATTGTTATTTGTAATATCTACTTCCTTTGTTATTCTATTATAGACAAAATTACATCTAACATTAGCATCTGGGCACAAATCCCTTCTCACTCATATCTGGTAACACAGCACGACCGGCATTTGTCATTCGTCCGAATCGTTCCATTCTGCGGCAGCGTTCTTTGTTCAATTCAGACCATAAACTTCCCTTTCTTCGAGGCGCTAATCTTTGTGCTGCAACTCCGTTATCCATTTTCTTTGTTGTGCTGTCAATCCAACCAAAGCACATTGCTTCTTCAACTGCGTCTATATACCAAAATGTTTCATCATCAACAGGACGCCCACGCTTTGCAACTACCCAACATTCAGGCTCTTTATTATGGTTTTCCAAAAGCCATTGCCGTAACTCATCACGATTTTTTATATTCAATAAATTTCTAAATTCCATTCGCGTTATTCAGATAGCCCTTCTGCTTCTACCGCACCTCCATATGCCATAGATTTCCCAGCAGGGATTCTTCAGGGAAGCAGTTCTTTTTGCCTTAAAATGCCGTTATAGCCGCCTTCTGTACACGTTCCTGCGGGCACAAAGCCCTGGGAGGTGTAGTAACGGGCAAGAGAAGGGTTGTCCGCTGCCGAGTCCAGACGGAGATATTTCTTTCCCTTCTTTAAGGCGTATTCCTCTGCGAACCGGAGAAAGGTACTTCCGGCGCCGGGAGCTTCCACACGGGTTACAAAATTGTGGAGATAAAGGGCGGGTTCGCTGTCATTCCAGCGGTCATCCTGCTCTTTTAATACAGCAGCGCTGATGAGCTCTTTAGTGTCCTTTGATACAAGGACAAACACCTCGCCGTTTAAGCGTTTTTCTTCATAATAAGACAGAGGATAGATCGTATCATACTTTGCAGCATTCCACTGCTGTATCCCTTTTTCGTCTATCCACTCCATCCGCTTAAGGATCATTGAAAACATCTGGGGAACCCCTGATTTTGTGATTTCTCTGAATTGATATCTGCTTTGCATGGGGAGACCTCCTGAATCTGATGCTGTTTGAATGAATTGTACCACAAACTGTCAAGAATCGTAAGAAAATTGTTATTGTATTTCAGACTGGTTCATGGTATTGTTAAATCAGGATAACTGTATTAAGAGAATTAGTACAGTTAAAACAGAGAAAGGAGAGATTCCAATGATCGTACTGGATTACAGGGATCGGAGGCCTCTGTATGAACAGGTCACAGAACGGTTGGAGGAGCTGATGTTTCAGGAAATCCTGACGGAAAATACAAAGCTTCCCTCAGTCCGCAGCCTTGCGACGGAGCTTTCCATCAATCCCAATACCATCCAGAGAGCGTATGCAGAACTGGAGCAAAGAGGCTATATTTATTCTGTTAAGGGAAAGGGCAGCTTCGTGGCGGAAGGGAGCCGGTTAAGGAGCGGGAGAAAAAAAGCCTGGGAAGCGAGCTTTGACCGTGCGGTGAAGGATGGTATACAGATCGGTATTTCTCCGGGAGAAATGACAGAGCGACTGGAACGGATGCTTAATCTTGAGAAAAATAAGGAAGAAGGGGGAGACGACCATGATTCAGGCAGTGAAGCTGACGAAACGGTTTGAGGATATTACGGCAGTTGATCATATAGACGCTGCCATCAGGGAAGGAAGCGTGTTTGGACTGATCGGTACCAATGGTGCGGGAAAATCTACTTTTTTACGTCTTGCAAGCGGCATTTTAAAGCCGGATGAGGGACACATTACCATTGACGGCCAGGAGGTATTTGAAAATCCGGCAGCTAAAAGAATGGTTTTTTATATATCCGATGAGGCATATTTTTTCAGCAATGCATCGCCCCTTGACATGATGGCTTATTATTCCCGTGTGTACGAGCGTTTTGACAAGGAGAGGTTTCGCCGCCTGTTAAAAAGTTTTGGACTGGATGAAAAGCGCAGGATCCACACTTTTTCCAAGGGAATGAAAAAACAGGTGTCCGTGATCTGCGGGATTTGTGCTAATACAAAGTATCTGTTCTGCGACGAGACCTTTGACGGACTGGATCCGGTCATGCGCCAGGCAGTAAAGAGCCTGTTTGCCGCCGATATGGAAGACCGGAATCTGACGCCTATCATCGCATCCCACAATCTCAGGGAGCTGGAAGATATCTGCGACCATGTAGGCCTGCTTCATAAGGGAGGAATCCTCCTTTCAAAGGATCTGGATGATATGAAGCTGAATATTCACAAGATCCAGTGTGTACTGCAGCCCGGAATGGAGCCGGAGGATCTGGTAAGTCTTGAAGTTCTGTCCACAGAGCGCAGAGGAAGGCTTCTTACGCTGACCGTCCGGGGAACGCGGGAAGAGATCGAGGCAAAGCTTGGAGCTTGTGATCCTGTATTTTTTGAATGTATTCCTCTGACTCTGGAGGAAATTTTTATCAGTGAAACGGAGGTGGCAGGATATGACGTCAAAAAACTTGTTTTCTGAAAAAAAGGTCTGTGGCAGAATATGGGGACTGATGAAAGAGGATATCAAACGGCGTATCTGGGTGCTGGCGCTGATGTTTCTGGCTTTTTTCTTTGCCCTTCCGGTAAAGCTGGCATTAGTTATGGAAAATGCCCGGCGAATGGAGTTTCGCGCCTATAATGACTATGAGCCGATTGAAAAGCTGCTTCCGGAGCATTTCACTGCCAAGCAGTATGAGATGATGACTGCATTTTTCAAGAGGGAAGTTGTACTGGATGAAATTTCCTATGGAAATGGGCTGATGGTCTTTTTATTCCTGATGGCTGCGGTGGTTGTAGGAGTGACGGCGTTCTCCTATCTTCACAATAAGAAAAAGGTCGATTTTTACCATAGTATCCCTGTGAGGAGAGAAGTGCTGTTTGCAGTTCAGTACGGGGACGGGATACTGATCCCGGCAGCAGCATATCTGTTTGGCTGCCTCCTGTTTACGGCAGTAGCCGCCGCTTATGGAGTGCCTGTTTCTGAATTTTTCGGCTCCATGTCAGCTGCCTTTGGAATGAACCTTCTGTATTACAGCCTTGTCTATGGAACCGTTACAGTTGCCATGATGATGACGGGAAATATAGTGATCGGTCTTTTGGGTACGGCCGTTTTTTTCGGTTTTGTTCCTCTGGCAGCCGGACTTTTGGGCGCATTTGCAGATCAGTTTTTTGTCACATCGGCAGGTGAGTTCTGGTATGCGGACAGTTCTCCTTACTTGTGGGCGATGCAAAATCTGTCCCCTGTGGGAGCATACATCTGGTCTGCTGCTTCTGTTTCGGACGCGGATGGAATCAAAATGGCTGAGGTATTAAAGGCAGCAGCCTGTATGATGGCAGTTACCGCCCTGTCTTTAGAGCTTTACCGTCTTAGACCCTCAGAGGCAGCCGGAAAAGCCATGGCATTTTCAAAAAGCAAGGCTCCGGTTCGTATCCTTCTGGTACTTCTTGGAGGAATGGCGGGAGGATGGTTTTTCTGGACGCTGCAAAGCCAGGTGAAATGGGGGCTGTTTGGAACGGCAGCAGGGATTCTCCTTGTGCACTGCATGGTTGAGATCATCTATCATTTTGATTTTAAAAAGCTTTTTTCACACAAAATGCAGCTGGCGCTGTGCCTGGGAGCGGGAATGCTGTTTTTTTGCAGCTTCCGTTATGACTGGTATGGCTATGATTCCTATGTGCCGTCTCAGGAGGAAATTGCTTCTGCCAGCGTGGATTTATCCATTGATTATTCGTTTGCCGCCAATATGCCAAGAGTGATGCGGCAGGGAGATACCCGGAGACTGATATATGAAAGTGCGGGAGATTTTATAAAAGAGAAGATGGAGCTTACCGATTTTGAGTCTGTTATTGCTCTGGCAGAGGCTGCTTCCAGAGAAGCGGCAGGATACAGGGAAGAAAAGCTGAACCGCTGGGAAGCGCAGATCAGCTTAAACGAAGTTTCCATGTCTGTGAACCATTATAGCAGTAAGGATGCCTCAGCCATATCTGTCATTGGAGGAGCAGATGGCCCGACCTCTGTTTTTGTGGCCGGCAAAGAGGAAGAGGAAGCGTATGACCGGTATTTCAGCCAGATCCTTATCCGCTATCGTTTAAAGAACGGCCGGCAGGTCAGCCGCAGGTATCACATGGATTTAGAAGATGTGCTGGAAACTTATGAAAACATTTATAATAATGAAACGTATAAAAAGGGCCTTTATCCGATCCTTTCTCAGCAGCCGGAGGAGATGGGATACGTTTCCTACCAGGGAAATGGAAATCATTCTCTGTTTAATACAATGGAAGAAGATGCCATAAAGGAGCTTCTTGGAGCCTATCAGACCGATCTTAAGGGGCAGAAACTTAAGGACCGGATGAGAGAAGATCCGGTGGGAGCGCTTCAGTTTGCAGAAAAGGAGCTGTGCCTGTATATTCAGGAACGGTGGGGAAAAAACGACGGTTATATTTCTGAATATCAGAGAGATCTGATCAAAATGCTTCTTGGCCCGGAAACATTGAAAGATTCTTATAATGAAATGCCTTCTGCGGATGAGATGGAACGGTATATGGAAAACCATCTGGATCAGCTTTGCAGATGGCCGGTTTATCCCTCTTTTACAAATACTATACAGGTTTTGGAGAAAATGGGGATTGAGCCGGGAGCTTATTTTGCGGCTGAACATGTAAGCCAGATTTCCGTGGATGTATCCTCAATTGTGAACGGGGAAGAATACGGTGATGGACTTCCGGAAGGAGAAGCCTTAAAGCAGATCCAGACGGAAAATCCCTTCTATCAGAAAGATGGAACGCTTGTTTTTACAGAACAGGAGCAGATCGAGCTTCTTATGGGAGCATTGCGTGACAGGGAGCTTGCTGATATGAATGGTATGCGTGAGCCAGAACAGCCTGCAAGGTACGATCTCTATGTTACATTGACCTTAGATGAAAGCAGAGTTTCGGCAGAGTTTTGGCCGGATGATGTCACGCCTGAAATAGAAGCTCTTTTTAAAGGGCTTCGGTAGCCGGAACTATTGTTTCATTCAAAGCCATATCAAACCTGCGCCTGTCTGAGGCCGGGTCTCGATATGGCTTTTTGATGGTATTGACAATCTTTCCCATCAAGGATACAATCAAATGAGCAGCAGCTTCTGCGTTTTCCTGTACAGAGAAAGGGAGCGGCCAGAGGACAGAACGCTGCACGTTACCGGGAAAGAGAGGACATGAGTATGATATCAGAAAAGATGAAGCCGCTTGTAAATAATAACTCCGCAATCCGGGCTATGTTTGAGGAGGGAAAACGGCTGGCAGCCATATATGGAGCAGAAAATGTATATGATTTCAGCCTGGGAAATCCCAATGTGCCCGCGCCTGAGGCGGTCAATGAGGCGATCTGCAGGATTGTGAATGAGGAACCATCTGTTATGGTTCACGGCTATATGAGCAATGCAGGCTTTGAAGATGTAAGGGAGGCCATCGCACAGTCCTTAAACCGGCGTTTTGGAACAAAGTTCCATCAGGGAAATATCCTGATGACTGTAGGCGCTGCCAGCGGCCTGAATGTGATTTTAAAGACGATTTTAAATCCTCAGGATCAGGTTGTGACCTTTGCGCCCTATTTTGTAGAATATGGCAATTATGTGAGAAATTATGATGGTATACTGGAGGTAGTTCCGGCGGACACAGAAACATTCCAGCCGGATCTGGAAGAATTTTCCAGGCGGATTACAGACCGTACGAAGGCTGTCATTATCAATACGCCCAACAACCCAACAGGAGTAATCTATTCAGAAGCTGTACTGACGCGTTTGGGGGAAATCCTGACAGAAAAGGAAAAGAAATTTGGCACACAGATCGTATTGATTTCTGACGAGCCTTACAGAGAGCTGGCATATGACGGGGCAGAGGTTCCCTATGTGACGAAATTTTACCATAATACGGTCATCTGCTATTCTTACAGCAAATCCCTTTCCCTGCCTGGAGAGCGTATCGGATATCTGGTGATCCCGGATGAGCTTACAGACAGCAAAGAGGTATTCAATGCGGCTGTAATCGCAAACCGTGTCATGGGAGCGGTCAATGCTCCGTCCCTGATGCAGCGCGTTGTTATGCGTTGTGTGGATGAGACGGCAGATATAGAGGCCTATGACAGGAACCGGAATCTTCTGTACCGGGGACTGAGGGAAGCCGGCTTTGAATGTGTAAAGCCCCAGGGTGCTTTTTATATGTTTGTAAAATCTCCGGAGCCGGATGAGAAGAAATTCTGTGAGGCCTGCAAAAAGGAACATATTCTGGTGGTTCCGGGAAGCTCCTTCGCCTGTCCGGGTTATGTAAGGATTTCCTACTGCGTATCCTTTGACCAGATCCGGCGTTCTCTTCCTGCCTTTAAGCGTGTGGCAGAAGGATATGGGTTAAAGGGGCTGGAAGATTAGAGCTGTTTGGATAAAATGGGCCGTACAGGAAAGGACAGGTGAGACCGTATGGAGGAATATAAAAACAGTCGGGAAAAAACAGAACCCCAGTGGCGGTATATTCTGCGTCTGATCTTAAATATAATGATTCCAGCCTCTGGATGGTTCTTTCTGTGTTTTCTGGGGCCGAAGCTTCTGGGGTTTTTCATGCCTTTTGTCGTGGGATGGATCATTGCCATGATCGCCAATCCGCTGGTGCGCTTTTTAGAGCGCAGGCTGAAGCTGGTGCGCAGGCACAGCTCTATTGTGATCGTGGCAGGAGCTCTGGCTCTGGTGATAGGGCTTTTATATCTTGCTGTATCCCGAATGCTTCATTTTATCTGGTCCTTTATCCAGGATCTTCCGGTCTTATATGCAGGGATTGAAGGAGATGTACAGAGCAGCCTGGGACGGCTGGAAGGTATCTTTGATTTCATGCCTGAAACCATGCGGGATGCATGGATGACCCTGGGAGACAATCTGGGAGCCTATATTGGAAAGCTGGCGGAGTCCATTGCCTCGCCTACTATGGAAGCGGCAGGAACTGTAGCAAAAGGGATCCCGGCTGCGCTGGTGTATTTTGTGGTCATCATTCTTTCGGCTTATTTTTTTATTGCAGACCGTGACCGGATCTTGTCTGTTATAAGAAGCCATATGCCGGAGTGGACCGGCCGGTATTCCAATCATCTGAAAAAAGAGTCCAGACGGCTGATCGGTGGGTATTTTATGGCGCAGTTTAAAATTATGGCTGTCGTATGGCTGATCCTGACAGCCGGCTTTTTCATTCTGGGCGTAAGCTACGGGCCTTTATGGGCGCTTTTGATCGCCCTGCTTGATTTTCTTCCAGTATTTGGCACGGGAACTGCCCTGATCCCCTGGGGAATCATCAAAGTCCTGGGCGGAGAGTATGCCTTTGCGGCAGGGCTGATTCTGATCTATGTGCTGACACAGGTGATCCGCCAGCTGGTGCAGCCTAAGCTGGTAGGGGATACTATGGGATTAAATCCCCTTTTGACCCTGTTTTTGCTTTATCTTGGCTTTAAGATAAGGGGGCTTGCCGGAATGATCCTGGCAGTGCCGATCGGCCTCTTTATAGCCAGCCTTTACCGGTTTGGGGCGTTTAAGGGCATGACAGACAGCGCAAGGGAACTGGCAGAGGAAATTTCCCGATTCAGGGGAAAATAACCTATATCAAGGAGAAAAATCGTGAAACTGGAAAATAATCTGGATACAGATCGCATAAGAGAGCTGGTATGGAAGCTTGCATTTCCTTCCATGCTGGCTCAATTTGTCAGTGTTTTATACAGTATCGTAGACCGTATGTACATAGGAAACATACCGGAAATCGGAGGGCAGGCTCTGGCAGCCGTAGGCGTCTGCGGCCCAGTGGTGACCCTGATCACTTCCTTTGCCAGCTGGGTTGGTATTGGAGGAGCGCCGATCATGAGCATCCGTCTGGGGCAGAAGAATGAAAAGGCGGCCCAAAAGGTGGTAGCTAACTGCTTTGTGCTCCTTGCAGTCATGGCAGCCGTCTTAATGACGGTTATGTATCTGTTTAAAAATCAGCTTCTGACCGTATTTGGCGCCGGTCCGGCTATTTTTCCTTATGCGGATGAATATCTGACCTGGTATCTGTCAGGAACTGCTTTTGCCCTTCTTTCCACTGGCATGAATCAGTTTATTATCTGTCAGGGTTTTGCAAAGGTAGGAATGATGACCGTGCTTTTAGGGGCTGTCAGCAATATTATATTAGATCCCGTTTTTATCTTTGTGCTGGATCTGGGAGTAAAGGGAGCTGCGATCGCTACCGTTCTTTCCCAGCTTGCTTCCTGTGTTTATGTCCTGTTTTTTCTTTTGGGAAAGCGGCCTCTGGTGCGGATTACCTTTGGAGGATATCAAAAGGAGCTTATGGCCCGTGTATTGGTACTGGGCCTGTCCCCCTTTTTGATCACGGCTTCAGACAGCGGCCTGATCATTATTATGAATATGCTGATCCGCCATTATGGAAGCTACGAAATGGGCGATGTGCTTTTGACCTGCAATACCATCGTGCAGAGTTTTATGCTGATGATCACTATGCCGCTGGGAGGAATTACCGGAGGCACGCAGACTATTTTGGGGTATAATTATGGAGCAGGCCGTCCGGATCGGATCCGAAAAGCCCAGAAGCACATCATTGGTCTTGGAATGGTATTTACAGCGGTTATGTTTGTCATTGCAATGACACTGTCGGCACAATTTGCTGAGATTTTTACAAATGACCGCTTTTTTATAGAAACCAGTGTGCGCGCCATCCGCATCAGCGTCCTTGCCATTGTTCCTCTTGCTATTCAGTATGAGGTAGTAGACGGATTTACAGGAATGGGTGCAGCGGCTCTGGCAATCAGTCAGTCGATGTTCAGAAAAGCCGTATATCTGGCTGCAATGCTGATCCTTCCGGCGCTTGCGGGAATAGAAAACGTATTTTATGCAGAGCCGGCGGCCGATGTTATTGCCAGTGCGGTGGCAGTTGGGGTTTATTTTGTATTCAGCGGACGTGTTTTGGGAGACGGGAAGCGTTTTTAGGAGGAAGGAGCAGTCAGAAAGGTTTAAGTGAATGAGTGAAGAAAAAAAGAAAAGGCCGGTGAGCCGCAGCAGAGAAGCCTTCAAAGCCCGCAGAAAGGAACGGGCCAGGGCCAAAAAGACAAAAAAGGGGTCTGTAAAGGCAGTGGGAGCAGGGATGGCAGCAGCGGTTGTTATCAGTATCGGCGGATATATTTATCAGGCAGGAGCGTATACGGATACCTATTTCCCTAATACAACGGTCAACGGTATGGAGGTGGGGGGAAAGACGGTCGGGGAGGTAAAGGAGATGATCGCCTCGGAAGCGGCCTCATATCGTCTGTTCCTGTCTATGCGCCAGGGTGAAACGGCACAGATTTTTGGAAATGAGATCGGTCTTTTGGCAGAATTTGATGGAAGTCTGGAAGAAATCCTACGTCAGCAGGATCCGTATTCATGGCCGCTTTATCTGTTAAGGGGGCCTGAGTATGACATAAAGGCTCTTATAAGTTATGATGAAACGCAGCTGGCAGCAGCCGTTTCCAAACTTTCCCAGTCAGATCCCGAAGCGGCAGAAGCGCCTGCAGACGCAGTGATCTCAGAATATGAGGAAGGAAAGGGGTATTCCATCCTGCCAGAGTCAGAAGGAGCACGTTTAAACCAGGAGCGGACTCTTAAGGCGGCAGAAGAAGCCATCTGCGGTCTTCTGCCTGAGCTGGATCTGGATCAGGCGGGCTGCTATGAAGCTCCGGCGGTGCGCTCGGACGATCCGGTTTTAAGGAAACGCCTGGAACAGATGAATCGTTTTGCCTTCATGTCTGTGACCTATACCTTTGGAAGCCGCAGAGAGATCCTGGACGGAAAAACGATCAGCCAGTGGATTTCCTATGATGAAAATGATCAGCCAGTGATCGATGAGGAACAGCTGGCTGCCTATGTAAAGGCGCTTGGTTCGGAATATAATACCGCCTATACCAAACGGAAATTTAAGACCAGCTACGGTCCAGAGGTAGAAGTGGCCGGAGTGTATGGATGGAGGATTGATGGAGCAGGAGAGAAGGCGCGGCTAAAGGAGGAGATTCTGGCCGGAGAGCCGGTGGAGAGGGAGCCTGTGTATCTGCAGACAGCTGCCAGCCGGGAGGGAAATGACTATGGAACTACCTATGCGGAAGTAAACCTTACGGCCCAGCATCTGTTTTTTTATAAGGATGGGAAAAAAATCCTGGAATCTGATTTCGTATCAGGAAACCAGTCTAAGGGGTATACAACTCCTCCAGGCTTGTTCAGTCTTACATATAAGCAGAGAGATGCCGTGCTAAAGGGCGAGGGATATGCCAGCCCTGTAAAATTCTGGATGCCGTTTAACGGAGGTATCGGCTTTCACGATGCCAGCTGGCGTAATACCTTTGGCGGTACGATTTATAAGAAAAACGGTTCTCATGGCTGTGTGAATATGCCTTATGAAGCTGCAAAGACGCTGTATGAAAATGTATATAAGGGAATGCCTGTAATCTGTTATAATCTGGAAGGAACGGAACGCAGCACGGCAGGCAGTGCATCAGGGAGAGCGGAGCCTCCTGCATCTGCAAGTCCGACTGCTGTTCCTGAAACAGTTCCCCAGACCGTCCCACAAACGCCCCCCGAGACAGAGCCTCCTGTTCAGACTGCTCCTTTGCAGCCCGCAGAAACAGTGCCCGAGACGCCGCAGGAAACGCAGCCGCCAAAGCCGTCTGAGGAAATATACGGATCGGGCAGTACGCAAAGCACTCAAAATCCGGAAACTGGCGCTGCCGGACCGGGAGTGACAGAATCGACAGGAAAACCTTCTTCAAATGAAGCGGATCCCGGTGCAGATACGCCCAAAACTACCTCGCCCAATGACGTTATCATACAGCCGGTAGGCAGATGAAACCATTCGCTCCCGAATCCGGCCATGTATGGGAAAAAGTGCAGAGAAAAGGGAAAAATCCTGATAAATCAAAGGGAAACGCGGCATATTGTGGCGGTATGTACATTGACAAAAGCAGGAAATCATTCTATAATTTTCTTATTGCATCTGAGGATTTACATAAGAACGTTTGCGCCGGATACAACCCGGTTGTATGGCCCAAGGGCCGGATACACACTACAGGGAGGTAGGATAGTATGGCAACAAGAAAAAGTACAAGAGCCGTATCTGCACAGGCAAAGAAGGCAGTAAAAGAGGCTGCTGAGGAAGTAAAGGCCGTAGCTAAGAAGGCTCCGGTAAAGAAGCCGGCAGCCAGAAAAGCAGCAGAGCCAAGCGCAGCTGTACACTTCCAGTATAATGGCAGAGATATTGCCGCAAAGGAAGTTTTGGCAGCCGCCATGGAGGACTTTAAGAAAAACCATCCGGATGAGGAGATCAAAGAGTTTGAACTCTACATCGTAGCGGAGGAGAATGCTGCATATTATGTTGTAAACGGCATTCCTTCGGATGATTACAAGATTGTGCTGTAAAACAGACAGACACGGATTTTTAAGACCGGACCCCAAAATGGAGCCCGGTTTTTTTAATAAAATATAAGGAGAACGAATGATGATCACATTGCCCGAAGCCTTTAAGAAGCGTATGAAAGAACTGTTTAAGGATGAATATGAGGCTTTTGAAGCCAGCTATGAAAAAGAACGGGTTCAGGGCCTGCGTTTTAACAGCTTAAAATCGGTGGAGGGACGGAAGATAGGCTGGGAAAAAGAAGCTTTACCGGGGCTGGCCGCCTTAATGGAGAACCGGCTGGGAACTTCTCTTACGCCGATTCCCTGGGTGAAGGAGGGGTACTACTATGAGGCGCAGGCCCGTCCGGGCAGACATCCGTTCCATGAAGCCGGTGTGTACTATATACAGGAACCCAGCGCCATGGCTGTGACAGAGCTTTTGGATCCTCAGCCCGGAGAGCGTATTTTGGATCTGTGCGCTGCTCCGGGCGGAAAATCCAGTCATATAGCATCACGGTTAAAGGGAAAAGGCTTCCTTCTTTCCAATGAAATCCATCCGGCCAGGTCAAAGATCCTTTCCCAAAATATGGAACGTATGGGCGTTTCAAATGGCGTAGTGGTAAATGAGGAGCCTTCCCGTCTGGCGGCGGTGTTTCCGGAATTTTTTGATGGTATTGTGGTAGACGCGCCCTGCTCCGGAGAGGGTATGTTCAGAAAGGATGAGGAAGCCGTAGAACAGTGGAGCGAAGAGCATGTAAAAATGTGTGCGGCCCGTCAGGAACAGATTTTGGCTCAGGCGGCCAGGATGATAAAACCGGGGGGACGGATCGTGTATTCTACCTGTACCTTCGCCCCGGAGGAAAATGAAGGTACGGTATTAAATTTTTTGAAGTGTCATGAGGATTTTTATCTTGAACAAACAGAAGGATGCGAGAAATTTTCTCATGGAAAGCCGGAATGGGCAGGGTTTGGAGATGGTGAGGAAAAATCACACGAGGAAGAGGCTGCAATATACCATCTGGAACGTACATTCCGTCTTCTGCCCCATTGTCTGGAAGGAGAGGGACATTTTATAGCGGTAATAAGGCGCAGAGAGGGAATTGAACGTAAAGAAGCAAAAAGAACGTATCCTGCTTATCTGGACCGCAGAAGGAACAGGGATGTATTTTCTCTGTTGGAAGCATTTTTAAAGGAAAGCCTTGCTGATGGAAGCTCTTATCTGAACCGGGCAGAATATGTGATGTTTGGAGATCAGCTTTATCTTCTGCCGGGTGAGATGCCGGATCTGAAAGGATTGAAGGTGCTACGGCCGGGACTCCATATGGGTACCGTGAAAAAGAACCGGTTTGAACCATCCCATGCACTGGCCTTATCGCTGCTTCCAGAGGAGGCAAAAAGGGTGTACAGGATGGAGGCAGACGGAGAAGAAACTGCCGCTTATTTAAGAGGAGAGGCACTTTCCTGCCGGATGGAGAGCTGGCCGGGCAATGAGAAAGGCTGGGTTTTGATGTGTGCAGAAGACTGGAGCCTAGGCTGGAGCAAGCTTTCCGGGGGCTGTCTTAAGAATCATTATCCCAAAGGCCTCAGACGGATGCAGGCGTCTGCGCACCCTCAGAAATAAGGGAAGCCATGTCATCCGGAAGCGGTGCGAAAAAGGTCATGGGTTCTTTGGTAAGAGGATGGATAAAGTCAAGCCGGAAGGAGTGGAGCGGCTGCCGGTTTATAAAGCGGTAATCAGGATGGTAGAGAAAATCTCCGGGAAGAGGGTGGCCGATATGGGTCATATGAACCCGTATCTGGTGGGTTCTTCCCGTGTCCAGTCTCAGGCTGATATAGGAAAGATCATTTTTGCTGTTGTAGGAAAGCTTTGTAAAATGGGTACAGGCATATTCGCCGTTTTCAAAGTCTGTCTGGCGCATGATGGTAGAGCCGGGAACCCTTGCGATGGGGACTGTGATGGTTCCTTCGGGGGGAAGGTTTCCGCAGACAACTGCCCGGTATTCCCGGCGGATCTGCCGCTTTACCATCTGATCGGAAAGGATACAGGCGCTTAACATATGCTTTGCAATGATTAAAAGTCCTGAAGTATCACGGTCCAGTCGGTTAATGGCCCGATAGACGATGGGTTCGCCCTTGGACTGATAGTACCAGGCTACGGCATTTGCCAGAGTGTGTTCAAAATGGCCCTGGGAAGGATGGATAGGGACGCCCGGAGCCTTATTTATGACCAAAATATCCTCATCCTCATAGACAATGGAAAGGGGGAGCGGGGAAGGGATGATGTGTTCAGAACTTTCTTCCTCTATAAGCGTGACGCAAAGAAGCTCTTTTTCCTTTAATATATGGGTTGTATAGGCTGTTTCTCCTTTGATGGTAAGTCCAAGAGACGTATTTCTCAGATGGACGATCAAACGGTGGGAATAGCCTCTTGTCCTTAAAAATTCTTCTATGGTCCGGCCGGCGTCCGCACCGGAAATAAGATAGGACAGACTTCGTTTTATCATGCATTCAATCCTTTCTGTCGGGTTTGTATTATTTTGTTTGGGAAAGCTGTGTTTCCAGATGCACTGATGGTATCATAACAGAAGGCGTATGCAGATGCAAGAATATGTGAAGGATTTTGCGAATAGGATAGGAGGAAGGAACCGGGGAAAGTGGCGGCATGAGGATAAAAAAGGAAAAAACGCAGCAGCGGGGCTGTATCAGACGGATCCTGGCAGGACTGTGCCTGGCGGGACAGCTGGGACTTGCGGCAGGGCTGTGTCCGGAAATCGGGCAGATACAGCGGTCTGGGATCATACAGGAAAAAGGGGTTATGTATACGGCTGCATCCGGTGGGGCAGCGGCGTCATATGAGGCAGCAGCGCTGCCAAAAGAGCAGAACGATCCAAAGCTTTCCCTGCACGCGCAGTCTGCTGTTCTCATGGACGGCCTTACCGGACGGATCCTTTATGGGAAAAATGAGAATGATATCCGCCCTATGGCCAGTACGACTAAGATTATGACCTGTATTCTGGCATTGGAGGCCGGAGGACTGGATGAGTTTGCAGAAGCTTCGTCTAATGCTGCAGCCCAGCCACAGGTCAGACTGGGGGTAAAAAAGGGGGAGCGCTATCAGATCAGAGATCTCCTTTATGCTCTGATGCTGGAATCCTATAATGATGCGGCAGTGATGATCGCAGAAAAAACAGCAGGCTCCACAGAGGAATTCAGCCGCAGAATGAATGAAAAAGCTGAGAGCTTAGGATGCAGGGATACCTGGTTTATCACTCCCAATGGTCTTGATAAAAAGGAAGAGGATGAAAACGGTACAGAGCGGATCCATTCTACCACAGCGGCAGACCTGGCTCAGATCCTGCGTTACTGCATTACACAGTCTCCCCAAAAAGAGGAGTTTTTAAAGATTACCAGGACGTCAGATTATTATTTTACAGATGAATCGGGAAAAAGGGCCTTTTCCTGCAGAAACCACAATGCCCTTCTTACCATGATGGACGGTGCGCTCACAGGAAAGACCGGATTTACAGGAGGCGCAGGATATTGCTATACAGGGGCTCTTTTTCGGGACGGACGCTTGTATATCATCTCGCTTTTAGGCTGCGGCTGGCCGCCCCATAAAACATATAAGTGGGCAGATGCCAGAAGGCTGTTTTCATATGGTCTGGAGCAATATGAGCTTACGGATATTTTTAAACCGGAACCGGAGCATACGATCTGTACAGAGGGCGGGATCTGCTGGGGTGAAAATCCCGAAGGAGTTCTTCATGCTGTGATGAAGCGGGAGGAAACGGACAGCCGTCTTGAAATCCTATTAAATAAGGAAGAAAAGGAACAGATCAGACGGGAAGTTATGCTTCCAGAACGTATCTTTGCGCCTGTAAAGAAGGGAGAACTCCTGGGAAACATTCAGTACAGTCTGGGTGACCGCAAGCTTGGGGAGTACGGCCTGTATGCAGACAGGGATATAGAAGCGCTTACAGTGCCGGCAGCCTGGAAACATATTTGCGGGATGTTTTTTATTTTTTAAACTTTTCTTACAATTCAGCTGCATTATGTGAAGTTTTTGCGTTGCAGTTGACATAGAGCAATATTTGTCATTATAATAAAGAAAATGCCGTAAAAGGGGTTCTTGACACAGTCTTTTATGAAAAACAGGACAGGAGATACATATACACATGAAGGTTAAAAAATACAAAAGGGGTCTTGCGGTAATGCTGGGTCTGGCACTTGCTGTCCAGCTTCCGGGAGCAGTTCCGTTTCATCCGATGGATACCTATGCTTATACGGGAGCAGCCACAGTGAAGGCCTCCTCTTTAAACGTTCGCAGCGGGGCCGGAACCGGTTATCAGGCCATAGGCCGTCTGGCTGCGGGAGCATCCATTCAGGTTTTGGGAGAACAGCGGGGGACGGATGGGAAGACCTGGTATCAGATTCGTTTTTCCGGTACCGGAGGTACAGAGCAGACGGGATATGTATCTGCTGAATATGTGCGTCTGCCTGTATCCTATACGACGGATTCGGACTTTGAAGCAAAACTGAGCGCGGAGGGCTTTCCGGAAAGCTATAAAAATGGCCTGCGCCAGCTCCATGCCCAGTATCCGAACTGGGTGTTCAAGGCCAAAAAAACAGGGCTGGACTGGAACACGGTAATTGAAAATGAAGCCCTTCTGGGCCGGAATCTGGTTTCATCCGGGAGCATTTCCTCCTGGAAATCCGTAGAGAGCGGGGCCTATAACTGGGATAACAGTACATGGACCGGCTTTGACGGCAGCAACTGGGTGGCAGCTTCTGAGGATATCATCAGGTACTATATGGATCCCAGAAACTTTCTGGACGATACCTATGTATTCCAGTTCCTTTCCCATGAATATAACTCCTCTACTCAGACAAGAGACGGGCTTGCGAAAATGGTAGAGGGCAGCTTTCTTTCCGGTACTACGGATTCCACAGGAACAGGAAGCAGCACAGGGAGTACAGGCGTTTCTGGCCCGTCCGGTTCTTTTGGCAGCTCAGGCGGTGTTTCCAAGGATGGCCCCGGGCGCAGCCAGGGAAAGGATCAGGATGTAAATCATGGCCCCGGCGTATCGGGAAGCAGCAGAAACTCAGGCAGTCCGGCAGGAAGTACGGGAGAGGTAAGCTTAGAAGCGCCCCATGCTTCTGTAACACCCAGAAACCATAATCTCGTCATGACCGGTATTGGCGTAGGGGAAGCGCCGGGAAGCAGTTCTCAAAATACGGGTGCACCTTCCGGTCCGTCCGGTTCTAACGCTCCGTCTTCTTCCGGCAGTCCAAACACAGGAGGGCCCGGTGTATCATCGGGAAGCGGTGGAAGTGACTCAAATGTAAGTGTGGGACAGGCACCGGAAAGCGGCGGACAGGCTTCTGGTACAGGTTCTTCCCAGACATCCGGTCCATCCGGCAGTTCTTCCTCTCAGAATGCAGGCTCTTCCAGCGGCCCCTCTTCCTCAGGAAGCTCATCCGGAACTCCCTCTTCCAATACGGGTTCAGGAAGTAAGCTGTATGTGGATATTATTATGGATGCGGCAGCGCAGTCGGGAGTAAGTCCCTATGTGCTGGCAGCCATGATTCTTCAGGAGCAGGGAACAAATGGCGGCTCCCCACTGATTTCCGGCAATTATTCCGGCTATCCGGGATATTATAACTTCTTTAATGTAGAAGCATATCAGTCAGGCTCCATGTCCGCTATACAGACAGGCCTTCGCTATGCGTCTCAGTCCGGTTCCTACGGACGCCCGTGGGACACAGTGGAAAAATCAATTATCGGAGGTGCCCAAAATTACGGGGATAATTATGTAAAAGCAGGACAGAATACGTTTTATCTGAAAAAGTTTAACGTACAAGGTTCCAATCTGTATAAGCACCAGTATATGACAAATATCCAGGGTGCAGCCTCTGAGGCGGAGCGGCTGTCCAAGGCATACAGCAGCGTAAAGGATTCTGCTCTTGAGTTTCAGATCCCGGTTTACAACAATATGCTGGAAACAGCCTGTGCAGCTCCGGTAGGCGACGGAAGCCCGAACAATAAGCTTTCCAGCCTGAGCGCTGAGGGCTACAGTCTGACGCCTTCCTTTGGAAAGGATACAGAAAGTTACAATCTGATCGTAAATACGTCTGTTTCCAGCATTCAGGTTAATGCAGCTGCCGCTGATTCAAAAGCGTCTGTTTCGGGAGCAGGAAGTATTCCGTTAAATGGATCAACCACAGATATTGCGATTACGGTAACTGCTGAAAATGGAAGCGCAAGAACCTATACGATCCATGTGGTAAAGCAGGACGGAGGGCCTGTATCCTCCGGCTCATCAGGAAGTGCAGGCTCGCCTTCCAGCCCCGGTTCCTCTGAAGGCCCGGGAGGAGGAAACGGTTCGTCCGGCCCCGGTTCATCAGGAGGTTCCGGAAGTTCGGGAGGAGGAAACACTCCCGGCGGCAGCAATGTGACAATTGTGGGCGTAAGCCCTTAAGCCGCAGGATAAGCGCAGGAAACTGCGGTGGAAAAGAAATGAAATAAGAGAAAGCAGGAATGATCATGATAAAACGAATAAAACAGGGAGCGGCGGCGCTGCTTCTCATGTGTGTGATGACGGTGCTGCTGCCATGGTGCGGCATCACAGCCTTCGCCGCAACGGCGCGGATCGCATTTTCCGATCCGTCTGCAGCTGCAGGCAGTGAATTTACTGTCAGAATGAAGATAACAGGCAGTGAACCCTTATCTACGGCAGATGTGATGCTTTCCTATGATGCAGCCAGCCTGGAATTTATCGAGGGAACCAATACGGACGGCGGAAACGGAGCTCTCCGGGTTCATGGAGATGCAGGAGCAGGCGGCGCCTCCACACTGGCCTATGAGCTGAAATTTAAGGCGCTTACTGCAGGCACCTCCCAGATCACGGTTAAAGAGCAGGAAGTTTATGACGCGAATTCCAAGCTTGTTACAGTGGATCAGCAGGGACAGTCGAAGGTGACAGTGACCGCAGAGGAGGGGGCCTCTGATAATGCTTCTTTGAAATCCTTAAAGGTGTCCCCCGGCACCCTTTCTCCGGAGTTTTCAGCAGATGTGGACACTTACAGCGTGAAAGTGGGTACGGATGTTGATCAGCTGATCGTCAGCGCAGAAACGGCAGACAGCAAGGCGGCTACGCAGGTTTCAGGAGCAGAAGGCCTTCAAATGGGTGAAAACCGCGTCACGGTAAAGGTTACTGCACAGGACGGACAGACCTCAAAAGAATATGTGATCGTAGTTACTAAAGAAGAAGGCGGAGCATCTGCGGACAGCCAGACCTCTTCTGCAAATGAAGCCTTTGAGATGCATGTTTCCAGACGTTCCTTTACTGTGATGGAGCCGGATGATACGGTAGAGGTGCCGGAAGGACTGGTTTCTACCACCATTACCATTGACGATCATAAGGTGACCGGATGGGTATGGGGCGATGAGGCAGAGCATGAATACTGCGTAATTTATGCCATGAATGAGGATGGAGAAAAGGGACTGTACCGATACGATTTAAAGAGTTCTGAGCGTACCATCCAGCGATATTTTGCTGACAGCTCATCTACCGCGGTATCTGCGGAGACATACGAGCTTTTAGCCGGACAGTATGATTCCCTCAGAAAGGATTATAATCTGTTCCGTACCCTGCTGATCACAGTGATCGTGATTGCTCTTGTACTGGTTGTTCTTCTTATTGTGTCCCTGACAGGAAAGAAAGACAGAGGAAGAAGAGAACGGATTTCTGAGCGGAAGGATGAGACAGGGTCCAGACCGCAGAAGGAAGAGGCACCATTACACAGCCGGAAAGAAGAAAGAGAGAAGCTGATCCCGGATCCGTTTGAAGAGGAAGAAGCGGAAGAGATGGAGTATATCGTTGAGGAAGATCAAGGTGACACATCGGAAGAAGAACCGGCTTCCAAGGAGGAGGACGACTTCTTTGACACCATAGATCTTTCCTTTGAGGATGAGGAAGAAGAACCGGAACATGAAACGGCAGAGCCTGAGCCTAAGGCTCCCATCCGTCAGCTCCATCCGCGTCCGTCATCGGAGGAAAAGCGGGAAGATGGCGATGATTTTGAAATTTTTGATCTGTAAATAGGATTTAGCCCCAAATGTAAGGATATGTCTTTACTTTTGGGGCTGTTTTTATCGGAAACCGGTTTAAAAATCCTTCTGTTCGGCAAATAATACAATGACATTTAAAACAATTTGTGCTATACTGCCTACGGATTAAATTTGTGTATATTTTAACGTCCATTGGAAAGGAAGATTAGAGATGTACTGTATTAAAAAGATTAAAGATGATTTATTCTGGGTTGGCGGGACAGACCGCCGTCTGACTTTGTTTGAAAATGCATTTCCAATCCCCAGAGGAGTTTCTTACAACGCATACGTTTTAAAAGATGAAAAAACGGTTCTCTTTGACACGGTGGACAACGCCATCGGCGACCAGCTGTTTGAAAATCTGGAAGCTGTACTGGAAGGCCGTACGCTGGACTATGTAATTGTGAATCATATGGAGCCGGATCACGCGTCCACGCTGTCAGAGGTAGTAAGACGTTATCCGGAAGTAAAGATCGTATGCAATGCCAAGACGGTTGCTATTATCAAGCAGTTCTTTGATTTTGACATTGATTCCCGGGCAGTGATCGTAAAGGAAAACGATACCTTCTGCACCGGAAAGCACACGTATACATTTGTTATGGCTCCTATGGTTCACTGGCCGGAGGTTATGGTTACCTACGATATGACAGACAAGATACTGTTTTCCGCAGACGCCTTTGGTACCTTTGGCGCTATGAATGGAAATATTTTTGCGGATGAAGTGAATTTTGAGCGTGATTGGCTGGATGACGCCAGAAGATATTATACAAATATCGTAGGAAAGTTTGGTACTTCCGTTCAGACGCTGTTAAAAAAGGCTGCCGGACTGGATATCCAGATGATCTGCCCGCTCCACGGCCCTGTATGGCGTGAGAATATCAGCTGGTATGTGGACAAATATCTTACCTGGAGTAGCTACGCGCCTGAGGAAAGGGCAGTTATGATCGCCTACGGATCTATTTACGGAAATACAGAGAATGCGGCCAATATTCTTGCCTGCAGACTGGCGGACAGAGGCGTCCGCAATATTGCGGTTTATGACGTTTCCTCTACTCATCCGTCCGTTCTGGTAAGCGAAGCCTTCCGCTGCAGCCATCTGGTATTTGCTTCCGTAACCTATAACGGCGGCATTTTCACAAATATGGAGCGGGTGCTGGGCGACTTAAAAGCACATGCGCTTCAGAACCGCACCGTAGCCCTGATGGAAAATGGTTCCTGGGGCCTCATCGCTGCAAAGCAGATGAAGGAAATCATTTCTACGATGAAAAACATGGAGATCCTGGAGCCCTCCTTAAGCATCAAATCCAGCTTAAAGAAGGGACAGGAGGCAGAAATAGATGCGATTGCAGATGCGATTGCAGCTTCTGTTCTCTAATCCATCGTCATAGCTTAAGGGTTATGCGGTAATGACTCAGCCAGAAGTTGATCTGGATCAGATAAGCCATCATCTGCGGGCCTGCCATGAGCTGGCCGTACCAGGGCTTTCCATAGTCAGAGGTCATCTGAAGGAAACGTTCCGTCTTTTCTCTGTCTAAAAATTCCATAACAGGGGAAGAGGGATCATGGATTATTTCACGCACCTGTTCTGCGAGCAGAGCTTCATAGTGTGTATCATATGTTTTGGGATAGGGGGATTTTCTGCGCCATAATACTTCTTCGGGAAGCAGTCCCTTGGAGACATGGCGCAGGAGACCCTTTGCCGTATGATCCTTTGCCTTCAGTTCCCAGGGCACATTCCAGAGATATTCAATAATCCTGTGGTCGGCAAAAGGAACTCTGGCTTTTAAGCCGGAAAAATCAGCGGCCCGATCCATGCGTTCTAAAAGAGTACGCATAAACCAGTTCAGATTCAGCCAGACAATTTCCCGTTGTCTGGCTTCTTTTTTTGTATCCTCTTTGCAGACGGGGAGATGGGACAGGGAAAAATCGCAGGCGCTTTGTACATATTCCTCCATATGGAGCAGTTTAATTATTTCATCCTTCAGCAGCGCCTTTCTGGGCGACAGATCCATCGTCCAGGGAAAGCCGTGAAATTTAAGGCAGTCTTCTTTATAAAACCAGGGATAACCTCCGAAGATCTCATCGGCACATTCACCTGTGAGTGCCACGGAGCTGGTATTTTTTACCATGGAGCAAAAGTGCAGAAGGGAGGCGTCGATATCTCCCATGGCCGGCAGATCGTGAGCTAAAACGGAATCTGTAAGGCGGCTGGCTAAAACAGTACTGCTGCATTCCAGATAATGATGATCGGTATGAAGGCAGCGGACCATCTGTTCTGCATAAGGACGGTCCCTGGAGGGCTGGAAATCGTTGGACTGAAAGCAGGCGTCATTTTCCGTAAAGTCAAAGGAGAAGGTGGTAAGGGTCTTTCCGACCGCTGCACATTTCCTGGCGCAGACGGCAGATACCAGGCTGGAATCCAGCCCGCCGGATAAAAAGGTGCATACCGGTTCAGCAGAGTCCAGCTGACGGCTGATAGCATCGGTGACTAAGAAGGAGGTTTTTTCTACGGTCTTTTCCCAGGAGTCACCGTGGGGATGGCTTTCCAGCGTCCAGTAGGGTTTTTCCGTTTTTCTTTCCGGCGTAAGGATCAGGACATGGCCGGGAAGCACCTCACGGATGCCGCAGAAAATACCGCAGCCTGAGGATCTGGCAGGCCCAAGGGAGAAAATTTCGTTTGCGCCTGTAAGATCCAGTTCCGGTTTGATTTCGGGCAGAGAAAGGAGGGAGCGGATACGGGAGGAAAAGGCCAGCTCACCGTCTTTAAGAACGGTGTAAAACAGCGGTTTTGAACCGATCCTGTCTCGAAAGAGAAGAAGCGTCTGACAGGCTGTATCACAGATGGCAAAGGCAAAAATACCGTTAAGCCGTTTTACAAAATCCATTCCCCATTCCAGATAACTTTCCAGAAGGATTTCTTTATCTGAGGAGGATTGAAAGGAGTGCCCCAGATGTTTCAGTTCTGTCCGAAGCTCGTTGGAATTGTAAAGTTCTCCGCAGAAAGCCACGGCCACAATGCCTGAACCAAAGGCTTTTGAGATAAGGCTGCTTGCGGTTTCTGGCTCCGACGGCCCGGTTTCTGAAAGGCAAATGCAGGAAGAGAGCCACAGCCTTGTCTGGCCCTTTCCGTTTTTCTTCAGGGAATCTCCCATAGCGTTCAGGCGCTCCTGAAAATAAGCTCTGTTGTTTAAGTACACCCCTTCCGGGTGGAAAAAACCTGCAATTTTGTACATTCTCTGTCCTCCGGGCAGGAAATAATTTCAGTAATCATAATATGCAATATACGGCTGCAAATTGACAGAAAACGGGAAAAACGAGAGAATGAAAGTCTTGATTTTCAACCCGGAAACTGATATGCTTAATCATCATAGTGCCTGATCGCTGGCTTTTTAGCTGGCAGCCGGGGATAGGAGACGAAATTATGAAATGGGGCTGTGTTCTTTTAAAAGGCGGCAGAGGAAGCCGTATGGGATACAGAGATAAGTCAGAGCTCATATGGAGAGGACAAACCTTCGGTTTTCGGATCAGACAGGAGCTGGAGCAGCTTGGTATACCCTGTTTTCTTTCAGAGGCAGAAAAAAGCAGCCCAAGTGAAGATGCCGGAAACAAAATGGCTCTGTGGAGCCCTGTTTTGGATCAGATTCAGCAGGCAGGTCCCATGGGAGGGATTGTGTCCTGTCTTAAGGCCTGTCTTTTAAAGGACAGTTCCATGGAAGGCCTGTTTTTTGTGTCCTGCGATCTGCCATTTTTCAGAAAGGAAATGGCTGTCCGTCTGGCAGCTGCTTTTAAAGAGGGAGATGACGGGGTTATGTGGCGCACACGGGACGGACGGCTCCATCCCGTCTGCGCTTTTTACGCCAAAAGCGCCCTTCCGGTGATGGAATCCTGCCTGAATGAGGGGGAGTTCCGGATGAGGACGCTGTGCAGCAGACTGCGTATGCGTATTCTGGATACAGAAAAGGAACACATTCCCGATACCTGGTTTATGAATATAAACCGTCCGGAGGCGTATGAAGCGCTGGAAGATAGAAAAAGGCCTGCCGTATTGGCGGTAAGCGGCAGTAAAAATACGGGAAAAACGACGCTTACAGAAGCACTTGTAAGAGAACTCTCCAAACGTGGGGTGAAAGTCGCCGTGATCAAGCATGACGGTCACGATTTTACCCCGGATGTTCCCGGAACGGACAGCCATCGCATGAAGGCTGCCGGGGCTTTTGGAACGGTTGTTTATTCAGAAAAGAGGTTTTGCGTGGTCAAAGAAGAAACAAAGCAGGCAGAAGATTTCATTGCCTGTTTTTCAGAGGCGGATCTGATCCTTTTGGAGGGGCAGAAACATTCATCCTATCCCAAGCTTGAGACCATGCGCAGAGTCATTTCAACAGAGCCTGTATGCAGACAGGAGACCGTACTGGCTTATGTAACAGATTTTGGAGGCGGAGGGATACAGGGAAAATGGGATGAGACGCCGGTGTATCCATTTCAGGATATGGATCGGATTTTAGAACTTGTTATAAAGGTTATGGATGGTTACAAAGGATAAAATCATAAGAAAAGGAGAGAACGATATGCTGTCATTTGAAAGTGATTATACAGAAGGGGCCCATGAGGCCATTTTAAAACGTCTGGCGGAGACAAACCGGGAGCAGACTCCGGGGTATGGAGCTGATCCCTACTGTGAAGCTGCAAAGGAAAAGATTGCCGGAGCCTGCCGCTGCCCGCAGGCAGATATCTATTTTCTTACAGGGGGGACTCAGACCAACCAGACGGTGATCGATTCTCTTTTAAAGAACTATGAGGGTGTGATCGCTGCCCAGACGGGTCATGTGAATGTCCACGAGGCAGGGGCAATCGAGTTTACAGGCCATAAGGTTCTGGCTCTGCCTCAGAAAAACGGAAAGATAGAGCCGGAGACGTTACGGGCATATATGGAGGCGTTTTATAAGGATCCATCCCATGACCATATGGTATTTCCGGGCATGGTCTACATTTCCCATCCGACAGAGTTTGGAACTCTTTATACGAAAGCAGAACTGACAGCTCTGTCTGAAATCTGCGGCGAGTACGGGCTTCCTCTGTTTTTAGACGGAGCCCGCCTGGGATATGGCCTGATGAGCCTGGATACGGATGTGACGTTAGAGGATATCGCCAGACTTTGTGATGTGTTTTATATCGGAGGCACGAAGGTAGGAGCACTGTTTGGGGAGGCTGTGGTATTTACAAAAAAGAATGCTCCCAGACAGTTTGTTACCTTAATAAAGCAGCATGGAGCGCTGCTTGCAAAAGGGCGTCTTCTGGGGCTGCAGTTCGATACTCTGTTTGCAGATGGGCTGTACTTTGAAATTAGCCGCCATGCCATTCAAATGGCAGAGCGTTTAAAGAAAGGACTTCGTGAAAAGGGCTGTAAGTTCCTTATTGATTCACCTACAAACCAGCAGTTTGTGGTACTGGATCAGGATACGATCCGGCGGCTGGAAGAACAGGTGGCGTTCAGCATTTGGGAGCCGGTAGATGAAAACCATACGGCTGTGCGTTTTGCCACCAGCTGGGCTACGACGCCGGAGATGGTGGACGCGCTTTTGGAGCTGCTTTAAAGAACAGGAGCAGGGCAGGAATAAAATATCTGCAGAAATGAAGGGATCCGTCAGGAGCCAGAAGTTAGTGGTTCTTGACGGATCTTTATTTTCCTGTTATAGTAAAGACGGCAGGTGTTATATTGCCTGTAGAACAGATATAACGTTGATGCTCAGGCTGCGGCAGGTCCGTTCCGATTAGAGTCATAGAACGAAAGATGGTGTGCGTATGGTATTAAAGATTGATTTTAACAGCGACGAGGCGATTTATATCCAGCTTCGCAATCAGATCATCATGGGGATCGCTACAGATATGATACGGGAGGGGGATACGCTGCCCTCGGTGCGTCAGATGGCCGATCATATCGGCATCAATATGCATACAGTAAATAAGGCATATTCCGTTTTGCGCCAGGAGGGGTTTGTAAAGCTGGATCGGAGAAAGGGCGCTGTTGTCTGTCTGGATATTGATAAACTTCAGGCCATTGAGGAGATGCGCCAGAATCTGGATGTGGTTTTGGCCTGTGGTATCTGCCGGGATATTTCCCGGCGGGAAGTCCATGAGCTGGTAGATCAGATTTATGACCGGTATACAAGACCTTGTGCAGACGAAGAAGACCTGTAAATGGGCAGGAGCCCGGATGGAGGAGCAGTATGTTATGTGAAAAATGTAAGATACGGGAAGCAAATATAAAATATACGGAAATTATTAATGGAGTGAAGACAGAGCACAATCTTTGTTCTCACTGTGCCAGGGAAATGGATTTTGGACAGTATGGCGCTGTGCTCGACGGGGAATTTCCTCTGGGAAGGCTTCTTTCCGGCCTTTTAGGGCTGGAAGAAGAAGAGGATACAGATGAGAGGGCGGCAGTGGTCTGCCCTACCTGCGGCACCAGTTTTGACGATTTTGTGGAAAACAGCCGGTTTGGCTGTCCGGACTGCTATGGGGTGTTTGACCTTTTTATAAATGACAAGATCAAACAGCTTCAGGGAAGTGAAAACCATAAGGGAAAGCATCCAAAATTCAGGAGCAAATTTGAAAAAGAGCACCTGGATGCGTTAAAAGCGCCGGAAGAACCCATAAAAGGGCAAACGACTTCGGAAGATAACCGTATCGATACTGATCCCGGGAAAGAAAAAACGGCTGTGTCTGCAGAGGAAAGCCTTCAGGTGGTGCGTCTGCAGAAAGCCTTAAAGGAAGCTGTTTCTAAGGAGGATTATGAGAGCGCGGCCCGGTATAGGGATGAGATCCGTGCTTTAAAAGCAAAGGCAGCCGAAGGCCGGGATGAGAAGGGAGGCAGGACAGATGAGCCGATGGTATGAAGGAATCCGTGAGGAAAGCTCCAATATCATTTACAGCCGGATCCGTCTTGCCAGAAACTGGGACGAATATGTGTTTCCCTCCCGGTTAAGTGAGCAGGCGGCCTCTCAGGTGACAGAGCAGTTAAGAGAGGGGCTTAAAGAGGCGGAGACTGGAGAACATCCCCTTTTGTGGAATGATCTGGCAGCTATGAACGGAGCGCAAAAGCAGGCTTTAAGGGAACGGCGTATTTTGAACCGCACAGCAGTGGAGAAGAATGGTCCAGGCGGCCTATATTTATCAGAGGATGAGAGCTGCAGCCTGCTTTTAGGGGCAGACGATCATATCCGCATCCAGTTTCTCGCGCCTGGGCTGGATTTGGAGGATTTGTGGAAGAAAGCAGACCAGATGGATGATTTTATCAATGAGCGTTTTTCCTATGCATTTGATGAAAAATACGGTTATCTTACTACTTTCCCCACCAATGTAGGAACCGGCTTAAAGGCCTGTGTAGTGCTCCATCTGCCTATGCTGTCTCAGGTACGCAAATTTCAGAGCATCGTAGGCGACATGGGAAGGCTTGGGACGGCGATACGGGGGCTTTACGGGGAAGGAAGCGAAAATTACGGAAATATGTATGAGCTGTCCAATCAGAGAAGCCTGGGACAGTCGGAGCGGGAAATCATCGAGCAGGTGGCAAAGGCAGCCACTCAGTTAAACAATCAGGAGCTTCGGGTTAGGAATGCTGCTTTAAATGCCAGACGGCTGGAGCGGGAGGATGAAACCTGGAAGTCTTACGGCATTTTAAAATATGCCAGAAGGATTACGGAAAAGGATGCCAGGATCTTTTTGTCCCAGCTTATGGCGGGAGAGGAAGACGGCGTTATTTCCTTTGAAAAGGAGAGAAGCTTATACAGCCTGATGATCGGCATCAAACCGGCCAATCTGGCGTTGTGGGCCAGTCGGCCTCTGGATAAGGAGGAGGCCGACTGTGTGCGTGCCGCATACATCAGGGAACGGCTTCCCAGGATGATCGAAAGCGCATAAGGAGGACATAAAAGTTATGGAACGATATACACCACAGGCAAAGGAAGCCTTAAGCCTGGCAGTTGGCGTGGCAGAGAGCTTAAACCACGGCTATGTGGGTACGGAGCATCTTCTCATTGGCCTTTTGCAGGAAGGAACCGGCGTGGCAGCCAAGGTACTGGAGGAAAATGGAGTGGAAGAGGATAAGGTAGTGGAGCTGGTGAGCCAGCTCATTGCTCCCAATCCTACCCTTCAGACAGCAGATACAGCTGCCTATACTCCCAGAGCCCGCCGCGTGATCGAAAACAGCTATCGGGAGGCTGTGCGGTTTAAGGAAGCCCAGATCGGTACGGAGCATCTGCTCATTGCGATCCTGCGGGAGGGAGACTGCGTTGCCAGCCGCCTTTTAAATACCATGGGCGTCAGTGTGCAGAAGATATATATTGATCTTCTGGCCGCCATGGGCGAGGATGCTCCCACTGTAAAGGAGGAGATGCAGAGCTCCAGAGCCGGACGGCGGGGAAATGCCACACCTACCCTTGACAGCTACAGCCGCAATCTTACAAAGATGGCTGAAGAGGGAAAGCTAGACCCGGTGATCGGCCGTGAAAATGAGATCCGCCGGGTGATCCAGATCTTAAGCCGCCGCACAAAAAACAATCCCTGCCTCATCGGTGAGCCGGGAGTGGGAAAAACGGCAGTAGCAGAAGGACTGGCTCAGATGATCGCAGCAGGAGACGTGCCGGAAACCATTGCGGATAAGCGGGTGATGACCCTGGATCTGTCCGGCATGGTGGCTGGCTCCAAATACAGAGGTGAGTTTGAGGAGCGGATCAAAAAGGTAATTGCCGAAGTGGTAGACTCAAAGGACGTGATCCTCTTTATTGATGAAATCCATACGATCATTGGCGCCGGAGGAGCAGAAGGAGCCATGGATGCTTCCAATATTTTAAAACCTTCTCTGGCAAGAGGGGAGCTTCAGCTCATTGGAGCCACCACGATCAATGAGTATCGAAAGTACATTGAAAAGGACTCTGCTCTGGAACGCCGTTTCCAGCCCGTTACCATCGACGAACCCAGCGAGGAGGAATCCGTTTCTATCTTAAAGGGGCTCAGAAGCCGTTATGAAGATCATCATAAGGTAGAGATCACAGATGATGCCCTGGAGGCTGCGGTAAAGCTGTCCAGCCGGTACATCAATGACCGCTTCCTGCCGGATAAGGCCATTGACCTGATTGACGAGGCTTCTTCCAGAGTACGGCTTATGAACTATACCCGTCCGGACAAGGTCAAAGCGTTAGAGGCTCAGATTGAAAAGCTGGAGGATGAAAAAGAGGCTGCTGTCCGGGAGGAGGCTTATGAAAAGGCAGGGGAGATCAAGAAAAAGCAGGAAAAGCTGAGGGAAAAGATCGCTGCCCTTTTAGAGAAATGGCAGAAGGAAAAGGAAACACGCAGACTGATCGTCAGTGAAAATGAGATTGCAGATGTAGTGGCAGGCTGGACCAGGATTCCGGTGAAAAAGCTGGCAGAGGAAGAGTCGGAGCGCCTTAAAAATCTGGAAGGTATTCTCCATGAGCGGGTAGTGGGGCAGGAGGAAGCCGTAACTGCCGTATCAAAGGCCATCCGCAGAGGCCGTGTGGGATTAAAAGATCCCAAACGTCCCATTGGCTCCTTTTTATTCCTTGGCCCGACAGGTGTGGGAAAGACAGAGCTTTCCAAGGCTCTGGCAGAGGCTATGTTCGGTACAGAAACAGCCCTGATCAGGGTAGATATGTCCGAATATATGGAGAAACACAGTGTTTCCAAGATGATCGGTTCTCCGCCAGGATATGTTGGATATGAGGAGGGCGGACAGCTCAGCGAAAAGGTACGCAGGAATCCCTATTCCGTGATCCTTTTTGATGAGATTGAAAAGGCGCATCCAGATGTATTTAATATTCTCTTACAGGTTCTGGACGACGGTCATATCACAGATGCCCAGGGACGGAAGATCGACTTTAAAAATACCATTATCATCATGACCTCCAACGCAGGGGCAGAAAATATCATTTCCCCCAAGCGTCTGGGCTTTGGAACTGCCACAGATGCAAAGGCCGACTATGCTTTTATGAAAGGCCGTGTGATGGATGAAGTGAAGCATCTGTTTAAGCCGGAATTTTTAAACCGCATTGATGAGATCATCGTGTTCCACCAGTTAAACAGAGAACATATGAAGGGGATTGCAGATATTATGCTGCAGGGTATTATAAAGCGCAGCAGAGAACAGCTGGGGCTTACTTTGTCTGTAGATACGGCGGCCAGAGATTATCTGATCGATAAGGGATATGATGACAAATACGGCGCAAGGCCTTTAAGACGTACGATCCAGAACCTTCTTGAGGATAAGCTGGCAGAGGCTGTGCTGGATCATAAGGTGCGAAAAAATGCTCTGGTAGAGGTAGGACTTGAGGGAGAGGATCTGAGCTTTTCCGTAAAAAAGAAAGCTGTACCGCGGAAAAAGTCCGCTTCCGGCGAAATAGAAAAGCAGGTTTTAGAAAATAAGGCAAAGTAAGAAAAAATAACTGGTTATTTTGAACCGGTTGTTGTATAATCGGAGTACAGAATATCCCTGTGAGACAGGGAGTGGAGAATGGCAGTCCGCCTTATGGGACTGAATGAACAGGAGGATAAAAAGATGCCGGTTGTTGAAGAACTGATCCGCACAGAGCAGGATGGCACCATCAGTTTTGGTAATTACACATTGGGACAGAAAGCGAAGAAGTCCGATTTTGAATATCAGGGAGATGTTTACAAGGTAAAGACCTTCTATGAGATCACAAAGCTGGAGCGCAATGATCTGTTTGTATATGAATCCGTTCCGGGTACAGTTGCAGAACATTTCCTTGTGTCAGATGAAGGTGTGGAGTTTTCGGTAGAGGGCGCTAAGGATGCCCAGATCACTGTACAGCTGGAGGATGACACAGACTACGAGGTGTATGTAGACGGAGTGGCTGTAGGCAGCATGAAGACCAACATGAGCGGAAAGCTCAGTGTCAGCGTAGAGTTGGAAGAGGGAACGGCTGTAAAGGTAAAGGCCGTAAAGAGAGCGTAAGGATGGATTCTGTCTGAGAAAACAGACGGAACATTAGGAGGCCGGAGACGGCCTCCTTTTTTCAGAATTCCGCTGTCAGCGGATCAAAGAACAGGGAGTAAACAAATGGCAAAAGCAAAGACAACTGCATTTTTCTGCAGTGAATGCGGATATGAATCTTCCAAATGGATGGGTCAGTGTCCGGCTTGTAAGGCATGGAATACCTTGGTGGAGGAACCGACGGCAGGATCAGCACGGTCTGCATCCCCCTCTGGCCGTCTGTCTGCCGTAAGCGGGATCGGTGCAGGCAAGAGGGAGAAAGCTGCCCTCTTATCAGAGATATCCTTAGAAGAAGAGGATCGGATTTCCACAGGCTTTAAGGAGCTGGATCGTGTGCTGGGAGACGGGATCGTAGCCGGTTCTCTGATACTGGTGGGAGGAGATCCGGGAATCGGGAAATCCACTCTTTTATTACAGGTCTGCCGTCAGCTGGCAGCAGATGGAAAAAAAGTGCTCTATATATCAGGAGAAGAGTCCTTAAAGCAGATCAAGATGCGGGCCTGCCGGATCGGAAGCGTAACAGGAGATCTGCGTTTTTTGTGCGAGACAAATCTGGACCGGATCAGTCAGGCCATTGATCTGGAAAAGCCCCAGATTGTGGTGATCGATTCCATCCAGACCATGTACCGGGAGGAGATTTCCTCTGCTCCCGGAAGCGTCAGCCAGGTAAAAGAATCCACAGGCCTTTTGATGCAGATTGCAAAGAGCCGGGGCATTGCCATCTTTGTAGTAGGCCATGTGACAAAGGAGGGGGTGGTGGCAGGCCCTAGAGTGTTGGAGCATATGGTGGATACGGTGCTCTATTTTGAAGGAGACCGGAACGCAGTCTATCGGGTTTTAAGAAGTGTAAAGAACCGTTTTGGTTCTACCAATGAAATCGGTGTATTTGAGATGCGGGAGGAAGGCCTCATGGAGGTGGAGAATCCTTCAGAATATATGTTGGACGGCCGGCCGGAAAATGCTTCCGGGGCAGTGGTTTCCTGCTCTTTGGAAGGAAGCCGTCCCATCCTTTTAGAGGTTCAGGCTCTGGTAGCTGAAACAAATTTCGGCATGCCAAGACGCACGGCGGCAGGAACGGACTATAACCGTGTGAATCTTCTCATGGCAGTGCTTGAGAAAAGGTGCCGATACGAGATGTCCCGTCTGGACGCCTATGTCAATATCGCAGGCGGTATGCGGATGAATGAGCCGGCGTTAGATCTTGCCATTGTAATGGCTCTTATGTCCAGCTATAAGGACCGGCCGGTGGATCCGGGTATGCTTATATTTGGAGAAGTGGGGCTTTCCGGGGAGGTCCGGGCGGTTTCACAGGCGGATAAACGGGCAGCCGAGGCAGCCAGGATGGGCTTTACTTCCTGTGTGCTTCCAAAGGTTTGTCTCGATAAGATGAAGCCCATAAAAGGGCTTAAGATGATCGGGGTATCCAATGTGCGGGAGGCGATCGGGCTTTTGTAGGGGTGAAATCATATGGATAACGTTCGAACGAAATACTGATTCAGACTTCTTTTTCATACGTTGCTAACCGACATTTTACAGATCCCCAAAATACACAAAATAATCCAACGTTATTTTGACGAACCTATTTTAAAGGATGGTTTTCTTTTTGGTTTTGTTCTGGTAAACTATGTTTATCAGAAAGGAATGGAAGAAGATGTCCGATGGGAAGAATCAGATTAGTATAAATATAGAAAATTTCCCGATTGGAGGCTTGGAATGAATGAGCTGAGTATTAGCACAATCTGATGCTCATTATCGGAGAGGGTACGTTGTGTTTGATGGATGGCGCAGATGCGGCAATTCGTTCTGGTGGAAACATTTAGAGAAGTATGTATTCGTTTGGATATCGGCTTCCTGTTGCAGAAACAGCTGGATGCTTATATTAGAATTAACGAAGCCCTGGCATTGTATTTGACTCAAATATGCAATCTCAGCTTATTCGAATTTCATCTTCGAATAAGGATGATTCTGGATAGTTACGTTATAATAAGCACAAAACATCAAAAACTTATAAGTGCTTTGCATGGGAAAATTTATAATTATATTGAATCACATAATGGAAACTGTGAAATTATTCCTGCGCCATTTGCTGTGTTTCTAAAAGACAATGATGAAAATGAATCCTATGTAGAGCCGGATATATCTGTAATCTGTGATCCTGATAAGATAGATGATAAAGGCTGTCATGGATCGCCGGACTGGATTATAGAAATAGTTTCATCTTCAAGCAGGAAAATGGACTATTCCAGAAAGCAATTTTTATATTTGGAAGCAGGTGTCCTGGAATATTGGATTGTTGATCCTATAAAAGAAACTATTTTAATTTACAGGCAATCTGAGGATTGGGTTCCGTTATTTGCCAGGTTTGGCGAGAAAGTAAAGTCCGGAATTTATGATGATCTGGAAATAGTAATTGTATAATCTAAAAAAAATAATTTAAAAAAATAAAAAAACTGTTGACACTTTCCTGATGGTATGGTATTATAACTGAGGTTCGAGAGAACAGCAAAACAAACAACCAAATAGGGGAATAGTTCAATGGTAGAGCAGCGGTCTCCAAAACCGTAGATGGGGGTTCGAGCCCCTCTTCCCCTGCTGACTATTTGAAGAAATAGCCCAACCCGCAAGAAGTCCGGAGTACTGTAGAGTATTCCGGTTTTTTGTATTTAAACAAGGAAATCGGAACAGGAGATACAGAAATTTATGAATAAGAAGGAATGTAATGAGATCAAAAAACTTTTTACCCCTGCAAACTGTGCCATCAGCCGGATCTGCGGCTGCTATGTAGATTCAGAGAAAAACAAAAAGACAGAATTAAAAGAAGCCTTCCTTTCTTTGCCGGAGGAAGAGGCATTTAAGTATTTTACCATTTTCAGAAACGGGCTTTCGGGAACAGTGGGGAAAAATCTTTTAAATATGGAGTTTCCTTTACATACGGAATCAGAAGGGGGCACCCAGAACTTCCTTTTAAAGCTGAGAGACAGTGAATTAAAGGATGAGGCGCTCATCGAGGAGTTTTATGATAAGATTATTGCCAATTTTGATTACGGTGAGAATTATTATATCATTCTCATCCACTGTGCCTATGATATTCCTGCAAAGGCCACAGACGGTTCGGAGATGTTTGACGCGTCTGATTATGTATATGAGTTTATCCAGTGTACCATCTGTCCTGTGAAGCTTTCAAAGGCAGGGCTCTGTTATAATTCCATGACAAATGCCATTGAAAACCGCATCCGGGACTGGCTGGTGGAGGCGCCCATCAACAGCTTCCTGTTCCCGGCTTTCAATGACCGGAATACAGATATTCACAGTCTGCTCTTTTATGCCAAAAATCCGGAGCAGCTGCCGGACAGCCTGATTGACGAGGTATTAGGCTGCGGGATTCCCATGTCGGCCAAGAGCCAGAAGGAAACTTTTCAGGCGATCGTGGAGGAAACACTGGGAGAAAACTGTGATTTTGAAACCGTAAAAAATATCCATGAAAATTTAAGCGAACTGGTAGAGGAGACAAAGGACGAGCCAGTGCCTTTGACTCTGGATAAGTACCAGGTAAAGAAGCTCCTTGAAAATAACGGCGCATCGCCGGAGAAGCTTGAGGAGTTTGAGGAGCGCTATAAGGATGTGGAAAATACGCCGGAAACAAGCTTTGTGGCAGCTAATGTGGTAAACACAAAGACATTTGAAATAAAAACACCGGACGTGACCATCAAGGTGGCTCCGGATAAGACGTATTTGGTGGAAAACAGGATGATCGACGGACGCCCCTGCATTGTCATTGCCATCAATGAGCATGTGGAAATCAACGGTATTTCCTGTCGTTCCATTGCAGTACAGAAATAGGCTTTCTGCACACCCAAAGTAAGGCAGTCTATGCACACTTTATGCTGTATGGACAAAAAAAGTAATAGTTGCTATAATGACTACAGCCATATTACAAAAGGAAGGGTGAACTTACAGATGAGTCGTACAATTAAAGCAGGTCATGTATATCGACAGTATTCCCGCGACGGAATGTTTATTGCAGATTATAAAAGCTCCCGTCTGGCTTACGAAGCGACAGGCGTATCGTTAGGTTCTATCGCCAGAGCTGCCCATGGAGAGCGTAAAACAGGAGGCGGTTATCTGTGGCGGGTTGTTCCTGAAAATACTCCCGAAGATCCGATCAGCATAGATCTTACCAGCCGGATCGGCTACCATGACAAGCGTCCGCTGATCCAGATGACGTTAGACGGCGAACCGGTTGCTGAATTTATTTCTATTGCTCATGCCAGCCGAAGTCTGGGCATCAGCAGAAGAAGCCTTTCCTGTGCTCTTACCGGAGCACAGAAAACGGCCGGAGGCTTTATCTGGAAGGAAAAAGAATCAGAAGAAAACAAATAAAATTGTATAATATACATAAAATACAGCGCAAAATACGGGCATAATCTGAAAAAGTGCTGGAAAAATCCCCTTTCCTATAGTACAATAAGGACACGAGGCAGACAGCCGGGACGGTTAAAGGTTCCCCTTCGTCTGTAAGGTTGTCTGTCCATGAACAGGAAAGGGGATTTTGTTATGGGAAAAAAACGCAATATTATCGTAGGACAGTCTGGAGGCCCTACTGCTGTGATCAATTCCAGCCTTGCAGGTGTATACAAGACTGCAAAGGAGAGAGGCTTCCATAAGGTTTACGGTATGCTTCACGGCATTGAAGGTTTTTTGGATGAGATGTATGTGGATTTGTCCACGCAGATTCATTCGGATATGGATATTGAGCTGTTAAAGCGTACTCCGTCTGCCTTTTTAGGTTCCTGCCGTTTTAAGCTGCCGGAGATCCATGAAAATCCCGAAATCTATGAAAAGATCTTTTCCATTATGAATAAACTGGAGATCGAAGTATTTATCTACATCGGCGGAAATGATTCTATGGATACCATCAAAAAGCTTTCCGATTATGCGATCGTAAAGGGACATGAGCAGAAGTTTTTAGGTGTTCCAAAGACCATTGACAATGATCTGGCGCTTACAGACCATACCCCTGGCTTTGGAAGCGCGGCTAAATATATTGCAGCCTCCACAAAAGAAGTGATCCGGGATGCCATGGGCCTTTCCTACAAGCGGAAAATGATTACTATCATGGAAATCATGGGACGGAATGCAGGCTGGCTTACGGGAGCTACGGCTCTTGCAAAGACAGAGGACTGCTGCGGTCCCGATCTGATCTACCTTCCGGAGATTCCCTTTGATGTAGACCGGTTTCTGAAAAAATGCAGTGACCTGCTGGAAAAGAAGCCTTCCATTGTAATTGCAGTTTCTGAGGGCATCAAGGTACCGGACGGACGGTATGTATGCCAGCTGGCCGGAGGAAGCGATTATGTAGATGCCTTTGGTCACAGACAGCTGGCCGGAACCGCAGGCTATCTGGCCAGTTTCCTGGCCGCCAAGACAGGCTGCAAGACCAGAGCTGTAGAGCTTTCTACCCTCCAGCGCAGCGCTTCCCATATGGCCTCACGCGTGGATATCAATGAAGCCTTTATGGTGGGAGGCGCCGCGGTAAAAGCGGCAGACGAAGGGGATTCCGGGCGTATGGTTGTTATCGACCGGGTATCGGATGACCCCTATATGAGCGCGGCAGGAATTTATGATGTGCATAAGATTGCAAATAATGAAAAGCTGGTTCCCAGATCCTGGGTAAACCGGGAGGGGAATTATGTAACCAGAGAATTTATTGACTACGTAGAGCCTCTGATCCAGGGCGATTATCAGCCATTTATGGTAAACGGGCTTCCCCAGCATCTGGTGCTGAAACGGTAGGTAAATATGAGACAGTGGAAAAAATGGGCGGTTTTCATCGGAACGGCCGTATGCCTGGTTCTTGGTTCGGTATATCTGTATACTCTGTTCCGACCCGGTTTATGGATGCAGGAAACGTTTCTGTACCGTCAAAAGGACGGGAGCTTTACAGGAGCGGATGGAGAGACGGATTATAGAATGCAGATCCGCCGCCAGGACAGGGCTGCATGGATTGAGTTTTCTGTTAATGAAACAAAGAAGCTTTATGAAGTCAGATGGGATCCTGATAACTCCAGAGGGAAGATTTTTGAAGACGGGGCTCTGGTTTTCGAGGGGGAAGCCCATCTGGTGGGAGATACCTGGCTTTTAACGGGGGATGGAGAAGAAGTATACTTTGATATGCAGATAAAAAACGGTATATCTACGGAGCATTCCGATGAGGAGCTTTTTCCTGATTACAGCTGTATCTACCGCTGGGCGGTGAATGAGGACTGTCAGAAACGGGGAAGGGTGGAAGTATTGCCTGTGATCGCTTTTTTAGGTGTACTGCTGGCTCTGGATACTGCATTCCCGGATCTGCTTTTTAAATTTCAGCACGGCCTTGCAGTAGAAGGCGGAGAACCCAGCGAGTTTTATCGCATGGGGCAGTTTATAGGAAGAATCGCTATGGTTTTGGGAATCATTGTGGGGATAGCGGCCAGTTTTCATGCACCCTGATCCCGGTAAAAGGAACAAAGGAGGGAATGGTATGAACGAATGGAACAAAGAAATTCAAAATGAAAATGAGCTTCAGGTTGTGATTTCTGTTTCCAAAGCAGAGGAGCTGGGAAAATGGCTGGGAATACTGTTCTGGATGGTAATTCCCAGTATAGCAGGCGCTGTACTGAGCAATCAGGCGGTGGCAGCCTGGCTGCCTTTTTTGTATCTGCCGGGGCGGATCATCAGTATGGTTACGCTGTGCGCGTATGGCTATATACTTTTAAAGCTGTCTTCTGAAAGCAGCCGCTACCGTATGGCAGCGATTTGCTGTCTGGCATCCGTTGCAGTGGATGCAGGAAGCTCTCTGGTTCCGGAGGGCGCTGCTATGGCTTCGCTGATCGGACTGCTTTCCTTCCCTGTGATGATCCTGGCATTTTACGGGGAATATTCCGAGTATATGGGCCATTCCGAAGTAATCTGTGCGCTGGATGAAGAGATGGCTGTAAAATGGAAACGGCTCTGGAAGTGGTTTGTGTATTCATTTGGATTAATGATAAGCTCCGTTCTTCTGGTGATGTTAAACGGGATGCTGGGAATTACGGCGCTTTTGGTAGGTACCATCGGAACACTGATCGTAAGCGTTATGAAGCTGACCTGCCTGTACCGCACTGCAAAAATATTCCGGGAATATGCAACGGAGAGCAGCAGATAACGGGGGAGCAAAAAAGACGAAAACGTTTGCAAAACTCTCACGAAAATTTCTGTTATCTCTGATTGTATTTAAATGAGAACAAAATGTATTTTCTAAAAACAGGAAATGTAATTTGCAATTATGACGGACAAAATGAGAGCTGTGAGATAAAAATATATAAAATACACAAAAAACATCAGAAATTCATGAATGACTCGGAGGCAGAATAAAATTTGACATGAAAGTGTAATAGTGATATAACTATACAACGAAATAGAATAACACACTTTGATACAAAAAGGAGTCTTTGAAAATGAAAGAAAAGAAAATTCTGCTGACATCCATTGAGGAGGCAAAGCGCTTTGTAACGGAGGCTTCCAGGTGTGACTTTGATGTTGATGTATTTTATAATCGTTTTACAATTGATGCAAAGTCCATCCTTGGTGTATTAAGCCTGGATCTTGCAAGAGTTCTGACCGTACAGATGAATGGTGAAAATGAAGAATTTGAAGCATATCTGGAAACCATTTCTCCGGATTCCTGCACAACAGCTGCATAAATTTTATTTTTCTTTTAACGGAACCTGTGACAGGGGACGGACTGCGAACATAAGTTTGCAATCCGTCTTTTTTTGTGATATGCTGAAAGCAATCAGAGGAAAAGGGAGCATCTGCTCCAGAGGCCGACAGGAGGGAGAAAATGGCACAGAGGGAAGCTCTGTCTCAGGTACGGATTTCCGTGAGGAATCTGGTGGAATTTGTGATGCGGTCAGGCGATCTGGATGACCGCAGGATGGCAGGAGCAAAAAAGGAGGCTATGCAGGCCGGAAGCCGTCTGCACCGGAAGATCCAGCGCAGGATGGGCTCGGATTATCAGGCAGAGGTAAGCTTAAAGCATACAGTAAAAGAGGATTCGTTTGAGCTTCTCATTGAGGGACGGGCCGATGGGATCATCACAGAGCCCGGCGGAGTGACCATTGATGAGATCAAATGTATTTATATGGATCCGGGAAGGCTGGAGGAGCCGGATCCGGTCCATATGGCTCAGGCGCTTTGCTATGGAACTATATATGCCGTTCACCATGATCTGGAAGAAATTGGGATTCAGCTTACCTACTGCAATATTGAGACGGAGGAGATCCGTCGGTTTAAGGAGGTTAAAACCAGAGAGGAAGTGGAGGACTGGTTTAAAGGACTGATCCATGAGTATGTAAAATGGGCCAGGTATCTGTACCATCACAGGATGCGCAGACAGGAGTGCTTAAAGACTCTGCAATTTCCCTATGCATATCGGGAAGGCCAGAAGGAACTGGCTGCCTGTGTGTACCGCTCTGTGGCAGAGGGGAGAAACCTCTATATCCAGGCGCCTACCGGAGTGGGAAAGACGCTTTCTACTGTATTTCCCAGCTTAAAGGCCATGGGAGAAGGCTATGGGGAAAAGCTGTTTTATCTCACTGCCAGAACCATTACGCGCAGCGTGGCAGAGGAGGCCTTTGATATCCTGAGAGGAGAGAAAGAGCTGTATTTTAACACAGTAACTATTACGGCAAAGGAAAAGCTCTGCGTGCTGGAAAAGCCAAGCTGCAATCCCTATGACTGTCCCAGGGCAAAAGGCCATTTTGACCGGGTCAATGACGCGGTCTATGAGATCATTCATGAGGAAGAGGGGATTACCAGAGAAAAGGTATTACGGTATGCGGAGCGGTTTCAGGTATGTCCCTTTGAGTTCTGTCTGGATATCAGCAGCTGGACAGACGGGATTATCTGCGATTACAATTATGTGTTTGATCCCAATGTGCGGCTGAAACGTTATTTTGCTGAGGGGGAGCAGACGGGCTCTTACCTGTTTTTGGTGGATGAGGCCCACAATCTGGTGCCAAGAGCCAGGGAAATGTACAGCGCAGCCGTTGTGAAGGAGGATCTTCTTTTAGCAAAAAGAATCCTGAAGGGACTTCCCGGAGCGGCAAAGACAGTCTCACTTCTGGATGCCTGCAATAAGCGCATGCTGGAGCTGAAGAGAGCTTACGGGACAGGAAAAGAGGAAGAAGGGATCAGCCACCGGAGAGTTTTGGGCGCAGATTATGAGCTTTTGGGTGATGTGAAGCTGCTTGCCCTGGAGCTGATGGCCATGTTTGGAGAGCTGGAAGCTTTTATGAATGAAAACGGAGAATTTACGGACCGGGATCTGGTGCTGGAGCTCTATTTTAAGGTTCGTGATTTTTTGAATATCCATGACCGTTTAGATGACCGCTACAGGATCTACGCAAGGCTTTTGGAGGATGGAAGCTTTATGGTAAAGCTCATGTGCATGGATCCGTCAGAATGTCTGCGCCGGTGTCTGGATCAGAGTGAAAGTACGGTGTTTTTTTCGGCTACCCTGCTGCCGGTTCAATATTATAAGGAGCTTTTAAGCGGTGATCCGCAGGAATATGCGGTCTATGCCAAATCGCCGTTTTCACCTGAAAACCGTCTGGTGCTTGCGGCGTCGGATGTGAGCAGCCGTTACAGCAGGCGGGGACGGAGCCAGTACGAGCGGATTGCAGACTATCTGGAAGTCATTATCCGGGAACGGAAGGGCAATTATATGGTATTTTTTCCGTCCTATCAGTTTCAGGAACAGGTGGAGGCTATCCTTTTGGAGCGGGAAAGGACAGGCTCTCTGGGCTTTGACCGCATTTGCCAGTCAAACCGGATGACAGAGGAGGAGAGAGAGGCGTTCTTAGAGCAGTTTGAAGCGAAACGCAGCCGGTCTTTTGCCGCGCTCTGCGTAATGGGAGGTATCTTTTCTGAGGGAATTGATTTAAAGGAGGAGCGCCTGATCGGGGCGGTTATCGTGGGAACGGGACTTCCTCAGGTAAACACGGAGCAGGAGATTTTAAAAGAATATTTTGACGAGAGAGAGGGAAATGGCTTTGATTATGCATACCAGTATCCGGGCATGAATAAGGTCATGCAGGCGGCCGGGCGGGTGATCCGCACGGTGAATGACAAAGGAGTGATCGCTCTTTTGGACGACCGTTTTCTGCGCCCGGAGTATGTAGCCCTTTTTCCGAGGGAATGGGGGACCTATACCGTAGTAAACCGCGGAAATGTATCCCAGGCCCTGAGAGAATTTTGGGAAAAATTTCCGCGGCAGGAGGAAATGTAAGCTTCTTTTGCTACAGCATTTCCATAAAGTGTTTGGCAGCCTGGGATACAGGCAGGTTTTCGTTGTAGGCTACTACCATCTGTCTGGCAGGAAGTGTTTCGGACAGCTTAAGGATAAATAAATCCTTATCCTGCTCCGGGATGCAGAAGTCCGGCACAAAGGCGATCCCCAGGCCGATCCGAGCCAGATCAATGAGAAGGTCATTGCTGGAAAGCTCGATTTCAGGCACCAGATCCAGACGGTTTTTCTGAAAGATCTGATGGAGAAATTCGCTGGTTGTGCTTTTTCTGTCTAACATCATAATAGGGTAGTCAAGGAGCTGGTTTAGGGACACTGATTTTCCCTCCAGGTCAAAGGCCTGGCGGTTAGCTACGAATACATCGTGAAATTCATTGATCACCCGTGTGTGCAGGCTGCCTGACAGGGCAGAATTGGGATAATTTGCCACAATAAAATCGCACTGTCCGTTTTCCAGCACCTTGGCACATTCAATGGAAGTGTGGTTCGTAACCTTGATGTGAATATTGGGAAACTCCTTGTGAAAACGGTTCAGATACGTTACCAGATAGTAGCGGCAGATCGTGTCGCTGGCCCCAATGCGCAGCTGGCCTCCATTCAGGGTATGGGCCTCCAAAAGCTGGTTTTCCCCTTTTCGGATCAGGTTCATGGCCGGTTCGATATGTTTTAAAAGAATTTCGCCTTCAGGTGTGAGCTGTACCCGCTTGGTGCTTCGGATGAAAAGGGGCTGGTTCAGCTTTTTTTCCAGGACTTTAATGGACTGGCTGACAGCAGACTGCGAGATAAAGAGCTGCTTGGAAGCCTCTGAAAAGCTGAGTGTGGCGGCAACGTGGTAAAACACCTTATATAATTCATAATTTATATCCATTATTAAGTCCTCCTTATAACTGTATCTATATTAACAGCTTTGTGAGGCTTTGTAAAGTGGTTGACTTGGCGGCGGGGATGGATTATTCTTATAGAGATGTTATTTTAATGAAAAAGGAATGTAGATATTCATGGCAGAAAATTTTTATGAAATGTATCTGGAGGAGATGGAGTTAATCCGGCCTCTGGATCAGGAAGAGGAAAAGAGAGTCCTGGTGGCAGCTGCCAGGGCAGATAAAGAGGCAGGAAACCGTCTGGTAGAAGGGAATCTGGCTAGGGCGCTGGCTGTTGCAAAGGAATATGAGGGAAAAGAGCTTCCAATTTCCGATCTTGTCCAGGAGGCCAATATGGCTCTTATGATGGCTGTCACAGAGTATGACGGAAGCCAGGAGTGGCCGGACTTTGCAGAAATGAAGATCCGTCAGGCGGTTGAGGCGGCCTTGCTGGAACAAAGGAGCGAGGCGGAGATTGAGGAAACGATGGCAGCCAGAGTGAATGTGCTTCAGACCGTATCCCAGGTCATGGCAAAGGAGCTGGGCAGGGAGGCTACCGTAGAGGAACTGGCGGAAAAGATGAAGATGACGCCGGATGAGATCAAGGATATCATGAAGCTGGCGCTGGATGCCCTGACGGTAAACGGGGAAGGTACGGCGGCTTCTGACGGGGAGGCAGAGGAAGAAACAGAACCGGCTCCTGCTCTCCGCAGAGACGGATATGGAAGAAGCGGCCGTCCATCCCTGGGCTATGATCCTATGAGAGACGGCTGGGATTTAAACAGTTAGGAGAAGGGCATGAAATTATACTTAATACGCCATGGACAGACAGACTGGAATATTGAGCGCAGGATTCAGGGACAGCAGGACATCCCCTTAAATGAAACCGGACGTGCCCAGGCCGCCTGCCTCACAAAGGCCATGAAGGATAAAAAGCTGACCGCCATTTATACAAGCCCTCAGATCAGGGCCTATGCCACGGCTCAGGCAGCAGCAGGAGAGAATCCTGTTCCTATCATCCCTTTGCCGGAGCTGATGGAGATTAACTACGGAGACTGGGAAGGGAAGACAGCACAGGAGCTGCTTGAACGAGACGGGGATCGCTATAAAGCCTGGTGGGATCGCCCGGCAGAGGTGGCTCCCCCCGGAGGGGAAACCGTGATACAGGTAGATGACCGCTGCCTGAAAGCCTGGGAGTTCATTAAAAGCCAGATAACCGGCGATACGGCCATTGTATCCCATGGAGGGCTGCTGGCCCATTTTATGGAGCAGCTTTTAAAGGGGAGCGGCGAAGAAGGCGGGGAGCGGGTTGTGCATAATGCAAGCATTACTACCTTTGAGTATGCCCCGGAGACGGGAAGAATAGTTTTGGTCGATTTTGACCGGTGCGATCATTTGGATTAAAACATTTTATATTGTTTCAGTAGAAAAGCTCTGTGCTGTGTCTGCAGCATGGAGCTTTTGACATGGTGCAGCTGAGGCGGAAACTATGTAGCGCGAAAGGGATTTCCGGGTGGGACAGATTGTAAGGAAAACGTAAAACAGGCTCCGGAAAAAGGGAGTATAATAAAAATAAAAAAGGTATTGTCAGGAGGGAGTGTGTTTTATGAAAAAGCCGGTTTTTAGAGCAGAGCTGGCAGCGATGGCTTTGATTTTTGTCGGATTATCGGCAGGATGTGCAGGCCAGAGGCCGGGACGGGAAACAGAAATGGAATATAGCTCTGCTCCTGATATGGAACAGGGGAAAATGGACGAAATAGTGGAAATGGATGATGCGGGCAGGGAGGAGTCTGCTCATGGTGAGCTGCCCCTGAATGATTCGGCTTCCGTCCGCGTACTGGAGGATCTGGGAGCAGAGGCCAGCCTGCTTTCCGAACCATTTTATCTGGCCGGGGACAGCGGAATCAGCTGCATGGTTTATATCGACCCGGATGAAGGGGAGAGCTTTATGGATTCCCATAGGATTCAGCTCTTTTTTTCAGATGACAGAGAGAATGCTTCGGCTGTGGCAGAGTTTGTGCTGGAGCCGGGAAAGGACAAATACGAAATGGTCATCAATGTCCGTCCGTATGCAGACGGGGTACTGGAACGGGAAACAGAGGAGCCGGCCTGTGCTGCTTTTATAACAGATGAACAGGCAGGTACGCGGATTGAAGTAGAAAGTGAGGGAGCATATGGAGGTACTTATTATTCTTCCTGCAATTATGAGGAAATAGGACTGTCAGAGCGGTTTTATACGCGTACAGAACTTGCATGTCTGCCTTCAGAGAATCTTTCTCTTTTACGAAACACCATTTACGCACACCATGGGAGAAAATTCAAAACAGATAGCCTGAATGAATATTTCCAGCAGAAAATCTGGTACAGGGGCAGGATAGAGCCGGAAGCATTTGCAGAGGAGCTGCTTACAGACACAGAGCGGGCCAATGTGCAGCTGATCCGGGAACTGGAGAATATTCCTTTTGAGGAGCGGGTAAAGGAGGGCTATAGAGGCCCTGAGGGTATATCAGAGGCACCCTATCTTCCCTTTCTTTTAAATCAGAGGGAAGGTGAGTCATCACCTCTCACAGGAACCCATGTTTCCAGAGATACAGGCATTTCCTTTGATATGGCGCAGGCGGAAGATCGGGGAACGTATTTTACAGCGCCCGGAGTTATTTCCTGTCCTGTAACTGTTACGCAGGAACAGATGAAAGCGGTGCAGGAGGGAGGGCAGGAAGAGGTAACGGTGGATGAACTCACTGGTAAGACAAAGATATTGGAGATGGAAAATCAAATTCTTGTATTTCATGAAAAAGGGGAAACAGCTGCAGACCCAGGCTGGAATCCCTATATAGGCATTGACTATGATTATGAAAGAGGTGTTTATAAGTTGTGGCAGGACAGCGATGATACGATTATGAAGCCGGTTTATAAAGGAGAGATACGGATTGCCAAAGGCGCTGTCTGCGGCGGCCATGTGTCGCTGCTTTTGGCATCCGCTCAGCCCAGAGAGCTGAGCCTGTCTGAAGAAGAATGGGGAAACTGGATTCTCTATGACAGCAAAGGAACCATATTGGCTGTATATTATTTGGGAGATTAATGGAAGTATTTGTCGAAATGACTCTATTATGTTAAAAAAAAGACGAGATGTTTGTAAAAAAATGCCTGTTTCTATCTTGAAAATTACAAATATTGGTATTAAAATAGCAATATGATTGTAAGCGCTTACAAAATGAGAAGGCCGGAAAACGGCTGGTTTCTGAGTGAGGAAGATTCTTTAGGAGGTATCCATTATGAATGAGGTAAGAGGCAATGTGATCGTAGGCCAGTCCGGAGGGCCAACTGCAGTAATCAATTCCAGTCTGGCTGGTGTTTATAAGACTGCCAGGGACAGAGGGGCTAAAAAGGTTTACGGCATGCTCCATGGGATTCAGGGACTTTTGCAGGAGAGATATGTAGATCTGTCGGAGCATATTAAAAATGATCTGGACATTGAGCTGTTAAAGCGTACGCCTTCCGCCTATTTGGGCTCCTGCCGCTTCAAGCTTCCGGAGATTTCAGAGGACAGAGCGATTTATGACAGGATTTTTGAAATTCTGGATGGCCTGGAAGTGGAATATTTCTTTTACATCGGCGGAAATGATTCCATGGATACCATAAAGAAGCTTTCTGACTATGCTCTTTTAAATGGAAGCAAGATCCGGTTTATGGGTGTTCCAAAGACCATTGACAATGACCTTGCGGCTACGGATCATACTCCGGGCTACGGAAGCGCTGCAAAGTATATCGGTTCCATTACAAAGGAAGTGATCCGTGACGGCCTGGTATATGACCAGCAGAATGTAACGATTTTAGAGATCATGGGACGCAATGCAGGCTGGCTCACCGGCGCAGCTGCCCTTGCAAAGTGCGAGGACTGTGAAGGCCCGGATATGATCTTCCTTCCGGAGGTTACCTTTGATGTAGATGAATTTATGCACAAGGTAGCAGAGCTTCACAAGAAGAAAAAGTCGGTTGTGGTAGCTGTATCTGAGGGGGTAAAGACAGCAGACGGCCGTTATGTCTGTGAGCTTACGGACGGAATTGAATTTGTAGACGCCTTCGGCCATAAGCAGCTTACAGGAACGGCCCGTTTCCTGGCAGAGAAGATCAACCGTGAGGTGGGATGCAAGACAAGAGCCATTGAGTTTAACTCTCTCCAAAGATGCGCTTCCCATATAGTATCCCGGGTAGATATCACAGAGGCATATCAGGTAGGCGGAGCTGCCGTTAAGGAAGCCTTTGAGGGTGAAACGGGCAAGATGATCATTTTAAAGAGAGTGTCAGATGATCCTTATATTTGTGTCACAGACATTTATGACGTACATAAGGTGGCAAATGTAGAAAAGAAGGTGCCGAGGGAGTGGATCAATGAGGCCGGCGATTATGTGACAGATGAGTTTGTCAATTATATCCGCCCGCTGATCCAGGCGGAGCTTACGCCTATTATGACAGATGGGCTTCCAAGACACCTGTATTATACAGATGTGGAGAAAAAATAGAAAAAAACGGTAAAAATGCCGGACAGCGGGAACTGGAAAATCCTGCTGTCCGGCATTTAGTTTGTTCAGAATGGATCTGTTTCTCTTAGTGATACAGCTTCTTGTGCTCGTATACCGGTTCGGAGGTCAGATTCATGCCAAGTTTTTTAAAGGTTTTGATATCCACATTGGAGAGCATGACGGAGGTGTGTACCTGGCAGCCCTGAAGCTTGGGAAGCTGTCCCAGGGCTTTTTTTGCAACCGGATCCGTGGCAGCGCTCATGGACAGGGCAATGAGAACCTCGTCAGTATGGAGACGGGGATTTTTGCTTCCGAGATAGGTAGTCTTTAAGGTCTGAATGGGCTCAATGGCAGAGGGTGCGATCAGGTGGGTATCATGGGGGATTTCTCCCAGTACCTTGATGGCATTTAACAGGACTGCGGCGGAAGCGCCTAACAGGCTGCTGGTTTTTCCTGTGACAATGGTTCCGTCTTCCAGCTCAATGGCTGCTGCAGGAGCATTTAATGCCTGGGCACGTTCCAGACAGGGCGTTACCACCTTTCGATCCTCCGGCTTTATTTTGGCCTGCTTCATAAGGAGGTTCAGCTTGTAGACTTCCTCGGAATTTCCCTCATCCTTGGCCAGATGGTTGATGGCCTGATAATAGCGGCGGATGATCTCCTGGTTGGATGCTTCTCTGCAGGCTTCATCGTCAAAGATGCAGAAACCTGCCATATTTACACCCATATCGGTGGGGGATTTATAGGGGCTGCTTCCGTAGATGCCTTCAAAGATTGCATTCAGTACCGGGAAAATATCAACATCACGGTTGTAGTTGACGGTTGTTTCTCCATAAGCCTCCAGATGGAAGGGATCGATCATATTTACATCATTCAAATCAGCGGTAGCTGCTTCATAAGCCAGATTCACCGGATGCTTTAAGGGGAGATTCCAGATGGGGAAGGTCTCAAATTTGGCATATCCGGCCTTTACGCCCCGCTTATTTTCATGATAAAGCTGGGACAGGCAGGTAGCCATCTTGCCGCTGCCCGGTCCGGGAGCAGTCACAATGACCAGAGGACGGCTGGTTTCGATATAATCATTTTTTCCATAGCCCTGGTCGCTGACGATCAGAGGGATATTGCTGGGATAGCCCTCGATGCAGTAATGGCGGTATACCTGGATTCCCATATGCTCCAGCTTGGCCTTAAAGATATCTGCGCTCGCCTGGCCCTGATACAGGTTGATCACAACGCTTCCCACATAAAGGCCTTTATCCTGAAACTCCTGAATCAGGCGCAGTACATCCACATCATAGGTGATCCCCAGATCCTGGCGTACCTTATTTTTCTCTATATCAGAGGCGCTGATCACAATGACGATCTCAGCCTGGTCGGCCAGCTGAAGGAGCATCCGAAGCTTGCTGTCAGGTGCGAAGCCGGGAAGAACCCTGGAGGCGTGGTAGTCATCAAACAGCTTTCCTCCAAATTCCAGATAAAGCTTATCACCAAACTGGCCGATCCGTTCTCTGATGTGTTCCGACTGCATGGAAAGGTACTTATCATTGTCAAATCCGATCTTCATGTCTTTCGTTCTCCCAATATTTTATTCTTTATAATCCGCAGCAGACAGCGGATCAACTGTTTCCTAGTATAGCATAGTTCGGGCTAGTGTGCCAGAGTGTGTTTTTAAAAATGGAAATTCGGCACGAAGACTTCTGATATGTTGGAAAGCAGCGGAATATTTATAAGTATAAAAAATAACAGTAATTAAATATATTAACTTTACTAATTTATACCACCTGTGTTATGATATAGGTAGATCAATGGTAATGTATGATTCTGTATTCTGATTTTACAGAGTGCAGGTATGGCGAACCACAGGAGGTTTTTAAATGAGCGTAAGACGAATTTTCGTAGAGAAGAAGCCAGACTATGCGGTAAAGGCTGGTGAGCTGAGAGAAGAACTGGAAAGCTATCTGGATATAAAAGGGGTAAAAAATGTGCGGGTTCTGATCCGCTATGATATTGAAAATCTGTCAGAGGAAACCTATAAAAAGGCTCTTGTGACGATTTTTTCAGAGCCTCCGGTAGATGAGGTATACGAGGAGGAGTTTCCGAAAAATCCCGGCGATCTCGTATTTTCCGTAGAATACCTGCCGGGTCAGTTCGATCAGAGAGCCGATTCCGCAGAGCAGTGTGTAAAGCTGCTAAAGGAAGATGAGGAGCCGGTGATCCGCACTGCTACAACTTATGTGATCACTGCGCCTTTGACCCAGGCACAGGAGGAGGCAATCCGCCATTTCTGTATCAATCCGGTGGACAGCCGTCAGGCTGAGGAAACCAAGCCGAAGACCCTGGTGACTGAATTTGAGGTGCCGGAGGATATTAAGAGCTTTGATGGCTTTGCCCATGCATCCAAAGAGGATTTGAAGGAACTTTACGGTACACTGAATCTGGCCATGACCTTTAAGGATTTTCTTCATATCCAGAAGTATTACGCAGAGGAAGAGCACAGAGATCCTACCGTGACAGAGATCCGTGTGCTGGACACCTACTGGTCCGACCACTGCCGTCATACCACATTTTCTACAGAGCTTAAAAATGTGACCTTTACAGAGGGAGAGTATAGAAAACCAATCGAGGATACGTATCATCAGTATCTGGCAGACAGAGAGGTAATTTATAAAGGAAGAGATGACAAGTATGTCTGCCTGATGGATCTTGCGCTGATGGCCATGAAGAAGTTAAGAAGCGAGGGAAAGCTGGAGGATATGGAGATCTCCGACGAGATTAATGCCTGCAGCATCGTGGTTCCCGTTGAAATCGATGGCGTAACGGAAGAGTGGCTGGTGAATTTTAAAAATGAAACTCACAACCACCCCACAGAAATCGAACCCTTTGGCGGCGCTGCTACCTGTCTGGGAGGAGCAATCCGCGATCCGCTGTCTGGACGTACCTATGTATATCAGGCCATGCGCGTAACCGGAGCAGCCGATCCCACCAGGCCATTAAATGAGACCTTAAAGGGAAAACTGCCTCAGAGAAAAATCGTAAACAGCGCGGCCCAGGGATATTCCTCCTACGGCAATCAGATCGGACTTGCAACCGGTTATGTAAAGGAATTGTACCATCCAGGCTATGTGGCAAAGCGTATGGAGATCGGCGCTGTTATGGGCGCTGCCCCCAGAAAATATGTGATCCGCGAAAATTCTGATCCGGGAGATATTATTATCCTGTTAGGAGGAAGAACCGGCCGTGACGGCATCGGCGGTGCAACGGGTTCCTCCAAGGTTCACACAACCGCCTCCATCGAGGTCTGCGGCGCTGAGGTACAGAAGGGAAATGCTCCCACAGAGCGGAAGATCCAGAGAATGTTCCGCCGCCCGGAGGTCAGCTCCATGATCAAGAAATGCAATGATTTCGGAGCTGGCGGCGTATCCGTTGCCATCGGTGAGCTGGCAGCGGGCCTTCAGATTGATCTGGATCGTGTTCCTAAGAAATATGCCGGCTTGGACGGCACAGAGATTGCCATTTCCGAGTCCCAGGAGCGTATGGCAGTAGTGGTAGATCCGAAGGATGTGGAGCAGTTTCTGGCATATGCGGCAGAGGAAAATCTGGAGGCTGTAACCGTAGCTACAGTAACGGAAAGTCCAAGACTTGTGATGAACTGGCGTGGAAAAACCATTGTAGATATCAGCCGTGCCTTCCTTGATACAAATGGAGCACATCAGGAGGCAGATGTTACCCTGGAGGTTCCGGGTCGTGAGGGAAGCCTCTTTGAGCGCAGAGAGGTAGGAGATGTTAAGAAGGAATGGCTTACGATGCTTTCCGGCCTGAATGTATGCTCTCAGAAGGGCCTGGTAGAGCGGTTTGACGGTTCCATCGGTGCTGGATCTGTATTTATGCCTTATGGAGGTAAATATCAGCTTACCGAAACTCAGGCCATGGTAGCCAAGCTTCCGGTATTAAAGGGACATACGGATACGGTAACCATGATGAGCTACGGCTTTGACCCCTACCTGTCCAGCTGGAGCCCCTATCACGGAGCCGTATATGCAGTTGTGTCCTCTGTTGCAAAGATCGTGGCAGCAGGCGGCGATTACAGAAAGATCCGCTTTACCTTCCAGGAGTATTTCCGCCGGATGAGTGAGGAACCATCCAGATGGAGTCAGCCTTTTGCGGCCCTCCTTGGCGCATACAGCGCACAGATGGGCTTTGGACTTCCTTCCATCGGAGGAAAGGACAGTATGTCAGGAACCTTTGACGATGAAACAGGTGAAATCAATGTTCCGCCTACGCTGGTTTCCTTTGCAGTCGATGTAAACAGCAGCAAAAATATCATTACACCGGAGTTTAAGAAGGCCGGAAGCCGGATTGTGGTATTTAAGGCGCCAAGAGACCAGTATGATCTGCCGGATTACGGTCAGATCATGGAAGGTTACCACAAGATTTTTGAGGACATTAAGGCTGGAAAAATTCTGTCTGCCTACGCAGTGGAGGGCCATGGAGCTGCTGAGGCAGTGAGCAAGATGGCCTTTGGAAATAAACTTGGCGTAAAGATCGAGCACAATGTAGACCCAAGAGATTTCTTTGCCGCTGCATGGGGCGATATTGTCTGCGAGGTAGCAGAGGGCAAGATGGGAGAGCTGTCCATTCCATATACCGTGATCGGTGAAGTGACAGACCAGGGCGTATTTGAGTACGGAAACGTACATATTTCCATGGACGAGGCATTAAAGGCCTGGACAGGTACGTTAGAGGCGGTATTCCCGACGGTAACAGGAAAGGAAAAGACAGGCGAAGAGGCCAGAGTAGAAGAAAAGCTCTACCATACAGACGCAGTGTATATCTGTGACCACAAGATCGGACAGCCAACCGTATTTATCCCCGTATTTCCAGGCACCAACTGCGAATATGACAGCACAAAGGCCTTTGAACGGGCCGGTGCAAAGGTTGTGACAAGAGTATTCAAGAACCTGAGCCCGGAGGATATCCGTCAGTCTGTAGAGGAGTATAAGAAGGAAATTGCAAAGGCTCAGATCGTCATGTTCCCTGGCGGATTTTCCGCAGGTGATGAACCGGAGGGCTCTGCTAAATTCTTTGCGACCGTATTCCGCAATGCAGTAATCAAGGAAGAGGTTGAGAAGCTTTTAAACGAGAGGGACGGCCTGATGCTGGGTATCTGCAACGGCTTCCAGGCGCTCATTAAGCTGGGTCTTGTACCGGAGGGAACCATCACGGAGCAGAAGGCAGATTCTCCTACGCTGGCTATGAATACCATCGGACGCCACATTTCCAAGATGGTTTACACAAAGGTAGTTACCAACAAATCCCCATGGCTGGCAGGAGCCGAACTTGGCGGCGTGTACTGCAATCCTGCTTCCCACGGCGAGGGACGTTTTGTAGCAAATGACGCATGGCTTCACCGCCTGATCGCAAACGGGCAGGTTGCCACCCAGTATGTGGACGACAAGGGAAATGTAACCATGGACGAATACTGGAATCCAAACGGTTCCTACATGGCAATCGAGGGCATCACCAGCCCGGACGGCCGTATCCTCGGCAAGATGGCCCACTCTGAGAGACGGGGCGAGGCAGTAGCGGTCAATATCTACGGCGAACAGGATATGAAGATCTTTGAGTCTGGTGTGAAGTATTTTAAGATCTGATAGAGAAGTGAATATAGGAAGATAGAAATTGAGTGAAAAGACGGCACCTGGGAGTGGTTTTTGGAATCCTGGGGGGCTGTCTTTTTGTGTGGGTATATATGGATTTTGCGGTTAGGGCATGGTATAATAAAATAATTTTGGAAAAAAAGCCAAGAAGTTTTAACAGGTAAAGACACTGTGTAACAGGGAGTGGGCTTTAGAGATTTGACTGCAGATTAAATTATAAACGGATGATAGTATGAGGTTTGACATATTAGCTGATTCTATAAAAAAGATTAATGATAAGGCAGGTAGGACTGCGAAGAGCGCCGTTAATTAGTTAATGACCTTAAGAAATTGGCCAAAATTGATGACATATTTGAAAGATTTTTTTATGAAACAGAATGCATAAAATGTAATTGGAGTGTTCGTGAACTTCGCAGACAAATTAAAACGAATTTGTACGTAAGGGCAGGGATAAGTAAAAATCCGAAAATGCTATTAAAAAAGTCAGCAGATAATGCAGAGCGGAATCTGCTGACGATTAAAGATCCGTTTACCTTTGAATTTTTGGGATTAGAAGTGAAAGATGCTGTAACAGAATCTGATTTAGAACAGTCACTTATGGATCATTTGCAGGAATTTATGTTGGAACTTGGACAGGGATTTTGTTTTGAGGCAAGGAAAAAACGCATTATTCATGATAGTTTTGTAGTGATGAAGCTTACACCGGAGCTGATGGATGAGTATGTTGAGAGAGTTGAAGTTCATCCAGATAATGAGATTAGAGTAATCTGGAAGTAAATATTGTGGTGCTTGAGGTTTGCTGCTTAGGTGGCGGGCCTCTTTTTAATTGAAAAAATTGAGATTTTGGTGTACTATAAATTATACGAAAAAGACAACCAATATATATTTATAGAGGTGATGATTGTGGTTAAGAATAATATTGAAGTAGACGTAAAAGTTAAATGTATAGAGAATGGAATGACGCAGGTGAAACTTGCGGAAGAAATCGATACGACAAAAGCATATGTAAATCGTGTAATAAAAAAAACTGATGGGGTTATCAATCATACTTTTGTCCAGATGATGGAAGTACTTGGCTATGATATCGAACTTACCTACGTAAAGAGGGGAGAATAAAGCATGAATAATATTGAAAATGTAGGATTATTTGATGATGTGCTTGGAATGATATATTCTGCAAAGCAGAAAGCGGAATATTAGGTTAATTCTACAATCATTGAATTATATTGGGCTATTGGGGAGTATGTTTCAAAACAAATCGAAGTAAATGGCTGGGGAAAATCTACAGTTAAAGCATTATCAGAATATATCCTGAGCAGAGAGCCTGGCATCCGAGGCTATTCATCACAGAATATTTGGAGAATGAAACAGTTTTATGAAACATATAAGGACAGGCCAGAACTCTCAACGCTGTTGAGAGAAAATACATGGTCAAATAATATGCATATTATTTCAAAAACTAAAAGCTACGAAGAAAAAGAATTCTATCTAAAACTGGCTTCTAAGGAGAAATACAAGGCAAAAGAGCTAGCACGACAGATTGATAGTGGATATTATGAGTGTCTGATTTTATTAAATGGAAAGGCTCCATCAGCAATTGATAGCAAAGATATGACAGGTGTGCTTCGAGACATGTATATGCTGGAATTTCTGGATCTTCCGGAGCCATATAAAGAGTATGACCTGAAAAAAGCAATTTTGAAAAATATGAAGAAATTTCTCTTGGAATTTGGCAGAGATTTTCTTTTCATTGATGAAGAGTATCACGTTCAGGTTGGAAATAATGATTATTATGTAGATCTTCTTTTCTATCATAGAGAGCTTCAGTGTCTGGTTGCAATTGATTTAAAGATTGATGATTTTAAGCCTGAGTATATGGGCAAGATGGATTTTTACCTGGAAGCATTAGACAGAGATGTTAAGAAACCACAAGAGAATCCGAGTGTTGGAATGATTCTTTGCAAAAATGCAGACACAGATGTTGTGGAATATTCTTTGAGCAGAAGTTTATCTCAGACAATGATCGCTGAGTATAAGACAAAATTGATTGATAAGAGCATCCTGCAGAGAAAACTGGCTGAATTGTATGACATGGCAGAGGAAGAAGTGAAAAACTCTCAACAGGATTGAGAGTTTTAGAAAATAATTAATAGATGAGGATGTGAAAAATGATTCAAAGAAAATCTTTTTCCTCGTTGATGATGCAGAACCGAAAAAACGGATTATTACAAATCTCACAGATCCTGTGATTGATACGACAGAAGGGAAACAGCTGGATCCTGCATATGATTTTGAGGATTACAAAAAGAAGGTAAACCGCTATGTAAATGAACATGGCAATTCCATTGTGATTCATAAGCTTACACATAATATCCCGCTGACCGCAGGGGATTATGAGGAGTTGGAGCGTGTGCTCACAGAAGAGCTTGGAAGTAAAGAGGATTATAAGCGGGAATATGGAGATACACCCTTTGGGCTTCTTATCAGAAAAATTGCAAGGCTTGACCACGATGCGGCAATGGAGGCATTCTCCGCGTTTATCGATGATGCATCACTGAATCAGAAACAGATTGCATTTGTACGTAAGATTATAAATCACATGGAGCAGAGCGGTTATATGGAAGACATTAAGGAGCTTATGAAGCCGCCTTTTGATAAGCCGATCAGCTTTGTTAAGCTGTTTGATGCCAAAACAAGAACCGCGCTGATGAAAAAAATTATTGAAATTAAAGAAAATGCAGTTAATATTGTAGCTTAAGACAGGTTAGCGGAGAAGCTTTAGATAGAGAGGCAGATATCAAATGGCAAAAATGACAGTTTATCACGGTGGTTACACACCGATTGAAATCCCGGAGATCCGTATTGGAAAAAACACAAAGGATTTTGGAAGTGGATTTTATTATTGACTGCAGGAACGGAAAGAAACATGCATATGATATTGTAATTGGGGCAATGGCAGATGATCAGATTTATAATTATATATCTGATTATCTGGATGGGAGCATTACAAGAGAACAGTTTTGGATATTGGCAAAATTTAAGTACCCAACGCATCAGATTAACTTCTGCACAAAAGAAGCGCTGAAATGTCTCGAATACAGAGGTTTTGAGGAGGTTTTATGATGGAAAATCCAGGCAGAGAGTCGGCAAAGGATAACGATCTGTTTTTTACATGCAGCCTGATTGATTATATTGCAAGAAAAACGAAAAATACAAGAGCAGATACCGTAAATGCATTAGGGAAAAGAACCTTGCGAAAATCTATGATCTGGCGGATGTCTATCACTGTGACAATATAGAGCGTGTGAGTGATGATTTTATCAGAGAAGCAGGAATCAAAATGGGAAATTTTGACAATGTAGCAGCTTGTGGATATGCCATTCCGTCCCATTGGGATATTGGAAAGGTTTATAAAAGACTGATAAAGTCTGTGGCAGAGTGCGAGAAGATAGAAGTGGTAGACGCTCTGTTAAAGGTCTATAATTCATTTATCAGCAGTAAAATTGATGATTACAACAGCAGTATGTATTATGAAAATCCCTCGTATCTGCTGGAATGTTATCTGGAAAATAAAGTAATCTGACCGTTTGGAGATGCCGGGAAGCCCAGGCGTCTCTTTTTATTTTTTCAGACCGGGATTTTTGTCCAAAACATCAAGAAATCCATCCCTGTCCCGTAGTATACTAAACTCCGCATTTATGTGGTTCTGCACACAATCAACAGAAGGCGGTGGCAATATGTACGGTATTCTTTTAAAATTCGGCTGGAGACGGCAGATCCAGTACCGGGCCGGGATGGCTCTCAGGCTGGTGGGAGATATGCTGAGGCTCTATATCAAAGGCTGTATCTGGCTGGCGCTCCTGAAAGACGGTTTTTCGGAGACAGCAGCTTATACTCTGATCAGCCTTCTGATTCTGATCCTCACGGATACCAGGATCAGCGGAGAGCTGGCAGACCGGGTAAAAAGCGGAATGATCGCAGTAGATCTGATCCGCCCTATTTCCTTAAAATGGTATTTTTTCTTTGATCAGCTAGGGGAGAATGTACTGCGCTTTCTGGCAGAAGGGTTAGTGCTGATTCCCTTTGCTTTCTGTCTTTGGAATCTGCCTCTGCCTTCGGTTTCTTCCATGTGCTTTGGTAGTCTGGCTGTGGTTTTCGCCGTGATTTTATGCTACAGCATCCAGTATACCACCGGACTTCTGGTGTTCTGGATGAAGGACGGAACCTATACCCGGATGATTACAGACAGCCTGTTTACGCTGTTTTCCGGCCTGTCCATTCCTTTGTGGTTTTATCCTCAGTGGCTGGAGAAGTTCTGTGGTTATCTTCCCTTTCGCCTGACCGTTTATGAACCTGTCTGTATCTGGCTTGGCCGGTATACCCATGCAGAATGCATCAGGCTGCTCATTTTGGAGCTTATCTGGATTTTGGCGGTAACGGTGCTTGAAAAATGGCTTTGGAACCGGATCGGAACGGTGCTTGAGATAGAGGGAGGATGAGAAAATGGGAGTATACGGAGCGTTTCTTAAAAATGGTTTTCTGACACAGATGGCCCACAGGGGACAATATGCCATGCGGATGCTTGCAAAGATTATGGGCTGGTCTACGGGAATGATTATGGTGCTGATCCTTTTGGAACGGTTCGGACAGATCGGGGGCTGGAACCGGGAAGAAATCCTTCTTCTTTATGCCTTTGATATTTTGTCCTACTCGGTTGCAGCGACCTTTTTTATGGGATCATTTGGAAAACTGCACCGGCTGATCCGCCAGGGAGAACTGGATCTTGTGCTGACAAAGCCGGCTGACCCGATGATATATCTGGCAGCTTCCCATGTAAGCGCCGGCTATACAAGCAATTATCTTATGGGCGGAGCTGTGCTTGTGATCTGCCTGATCCGGCTGGATATTGCCCTGACGCCCGTTCATCTGTTCTGGCTGGCAGCGGATCTTTTGGGAGCATCTTTGATACAGGCGGCGGGCTTTGTATTTACAGCGGTTCCTGCCTTCTGGATTGGGGAGAGCGAGGGCTTGTATCGCCTTCTCTATAAAAATCTGACGGAATTTATCCAGTATCCGTTGTCTGTTTATCACCGGGGGATCCGGGAGCTGCTGACCTTTGTGCTCCCATATGCATTTATCAATTACTATCCCGTACAGTATTTCATTGACCGCCAGGAGGGGATCTGTCCGGGAATTCTGCGGTATCTGACACCCCTTGTAGGCTGCGGTGTGTTTTTGCTTTCCAGGCTGTTCTGGCGGCTGGGTCTGCGGGCCTACAGCGGGGCAGGCTCATAATTAAAACAGAAAGAGGGGAAAATAGAATGGCATATATTGAGGCTGAAAATCTGCAGAAAACATTTAAGGTGTATGAGCGTCCAAAAGGCGCAGGGGCAGCCCTTCGGTCGCTGATCCACAGAACCTATACAGAGAAACGGGCAGTGGATGGAATTTCATTTTCCATCCAAAAAGGGGAAATGGTGGGATATATCGGGCCAAACGGGGCAGGGAAATCCACTACGATTAAAATGCTTGGAGGGATTTTGGTTCCTGATGGAGGAAGCGTTCTGTGCGGCGACCGTGTTCCCTGGAAGGAGAGAAAGGAAAATGCCCTTCACATGGGGGTGGTTTTCGGCCAGAGATCTCAGTTAAACTGGGAGCTTCCCATGGAGGATACCTTTGAATTGTACCGAAAGATGTACCGAATCCCGGAGTCAATCTATAAACGTAATGTAGAATGCTTTACAGAGCTGCTGGGAATGGAGGAATTCTTAAGAAAACCGGTGCGAAGCCTGAGCCTGGGGCAGAAGATGCGGGCAGAGCTGGCGGCGTCTCTGCTCCATGATCCGGAAGTGCTGTTTTTAGATGAACCCACAGTAGGACTGGATGTGGTGGCGAAGGACAGGATCCGGAAATTTTTAAAGGAGCTGAACCGGGAGAAGCAGACAACTATTCTCTTGACCAGCCATGATATGATGGATATAGATGAAATCTGCAGCCGGGTGATTCTGATCGATCACGGAAAGAAGATGCTGGATGAACCGCTGGAAGACTTTTACCAGATTGGACGACAGGTCTGCAGAAAGGAAAAAGCAGGGCTGGATGAGATGGTGCGGAGCCTGTATGAAAGCCCGGAGGGCAGCCATGAATGAAGAACAGGGATTAAAAAATGTAATTGATTATATAGAAGCGCATATAAGAGAATCTCTTTCGGCAGAGGAGATCGCGTCAGCCTGCTATTATTCCAGATCCAACACAAAAGCTCTTTTTAAGAAAGTATTCCAGTATGGGATGATGGAGTATGCAGCCAGACGGAAGCTGACTCAGGCAGCAGGGGAACTCTTATCCACCTCACAAAGCGTCTGCGAGATTGCCCTGGAATATGGCTTTGCATCCCAGGAGGTATTTACAAGAGCATTTAAGAAAATGTGGCAGGAAACACCGGCCAGATTCAGAAAAAGACGCCGGTTTTGGCAGCTTTTTCCCAGACAGGATTTTTTCTGTGATGACTGCGGCGTATTCAGACGGAGATTCTGTCTGGAGGATATGAGAAAGATGCTGGAACACAGGGAGCACACCTGGATTGTGTGCTTTGATATGGAGGCGCCGGGAATCCGCTATCTGAAAACCGTATTTGGCGGAGAAGGAGGGGAGCGTTTTGTGCTGGATTGCCTGCAGAGAATAGAAGGAGAAATGAGAGAGGGAGATCATTTGTTCCGTATTGCAGGCGATAAGTTTGTGCTTCTGGCATCATCAGAGGCGTATGAGACGGTTTTGGATCAGGCAGAGCGGGTATTCCGAAGAAATGGGGAAAAAGTGCATTATCAGGGGAATGCAGTGGAGCTGGCTATGTTTGGCGGACTTATAAGGCTGGATCAGGGGGATGCCAGGTCTGAGCGGCTTTTTGAGAAACTGGATGGTGTCCTTGGAAGGCGCTGGGAACTGACAAAGCGCAGACGGGTTCAGGAGGATACGGATAAGAGAGGAAGCAGAGGAAGCTGCCGCTTTGTATATCCTGAACAGGGATTTCCTACAGGAACCGTGTATCATGGATATGAAATCTGGAAAAATGAGTTATGGGATACAGATGGAACGGATTCAGACCGTTTTTGGGGGTACGGGGCAGATATTAAAAGGGAAAGGGAGCATCTGTCATTTCCTTTAATGTGTATGAAAGAGGAAAACGACTGTTTTGAACAAAATGCTCCGCAGATTTTCTGGAAACTGGATCAGCCGGGTGGCCGAATGCTTTTTCCCAAGGGAGAAAACTGGTGCGTGTTTCAGGTCATGGGATCGGAGGGGCTGGTTGTCCGGGAGCATTTTATGGTGATCCGTGGGCTGAAAGCAGAAAAGACAGCGGATGGGTTCACGCTGTCTTTTGAAAAATTATTTTTGGAGGCCGTGCGTACAAAAAACGGCTCATGGCTTCGGCTCAATGAAGGGGAGCTGAAGGAAACGGTTCATGATCTGGGGCTTGGAGCAGAGGAATACCGTAAAATCTGCCGTACAGAAAAAGAAATACGGACCAGATTTAAAAACAGTCCCCTATTTCAGACAAAGCTCCCGTAAATATGCCTCCATTTCCTTTGGCGTCTGTACCCTGTGATCCCACAATTCTGCATCCGCTGCATTCCATGGAGAAACAAGGAGGGTTGAAGCGCCGCATGTTTTGCCGGCATACAGGTCAAAATAGCCCTGGTCACCGATAAAAAGCATTTCCTTTGGAGAGAGATTAAACTGTCTGCCCCACTGTGCAATTCTCTGGGGAAAGGTATGGGGTTTGTCTGCGTCAAAGCACAGCTCTTCAAAACAGGAGTCATCAAAGCCAAGGTAATTTAAAAGCTCAATACAGTTCGCCTCCTGGGCGTTGGAGCAGAGAACCACATGGATTCCCTGCTTTTTTAATTCCTTAAGAAGGACAGGAAGAGCCGGATTCGGTACAGGCCCCCAGGATGGATCGATCAGATCGTTCCGCACCAGCCGGAACCGCTTCCAGAAGTCTTCTCCTTCCCAGCCGATTCTGCGGGCCAGATACATACCCAGGGTCCAGCCGTCGGAAATATAGGAATAAAGCGTTCGATCCAGCCAGGGGGAGGGATCAGGCAGAAGAAGGGCTGCCGTGCCCGGTACATCAAAAAGATCTTCAGGAGTTTTTGGATGTTCTGCCTTCTGCTTGGGAACAAACTGCCCGCATCGTAAGGAATTCTGGCCGGAGAGTACCTGTTTCATCTGCTCCTGAACCGGAAAAATCCAGTCTCTGTAAGGCGTGTCATGAAAAAAATGATCAATCATCCGCAGGTATACGCAGGAATCCAGATAAAGGGTTCCGTCAAGGTCAAAACAGATGAAGCGTGGTGTCATAGGGCCCTCCTTCTTGTTACAGCCTTGTCATCCAGGTAAACGGGGTTCCGTCCATATGGTTTTCTGTAATACCTAAAAGACGCAGGAGCGTAGGTGCTTCATCCACCAGGTATCCGCCCTTTTGCACCTTTCCGGGGATTACATCCGGGCCGCTTAAGATAAAGGGCGGTTTGTCCCCTTTTTCCGGCAGATGGCCGTGGGTAGAAACAGAAAGCTTGTATTCGCGGATTTCATCCACAGAAGTAAAGTACTCAGTGGCATTGGCTGTCTTATCAAAGGCTGTCCGATCCCCGGCTTCTACTACAAAGTCAAATTCTCCGGTCAGATGCAGGTCTGCCGCCTGTTCTTTTGTAAAAATCTGGGAAATACTTCCGGGATACTGGTCGCGGATTTTACAAAGGGTTTCATAGACCAGTTTAGGGTCTACATCCGGCTGGCGGTAGATCTGTGCGCTGAAGGCGCACTGGGCGGCATACATCTTCCAGGAGGTCACGGTTCCGTTTTCCTCTGTCAGAAAGCCCATATCGCGCAGCACGGTATTTAAGTGGAACATCTGGTCGCAGTAGAGCTGGCCGTGATCCCCAAGGACGGCGATATTGGTATTCTCAAGGCCTCCTGTTTCATCCAGGGCGTCAAATACCCTGCCAAGCTGTTCATCTACAAAAGCAAAGGCATGATCCAGCTGTTCGCTTCGTACCCCCAGTTTGTGACGCTGATGATCCACATAGGATAAATGCAGGAACATAAGGTCAGGCCGGTATTCTTTTATAATATCTACGGCACACTGGGCGGCAAATTCGTCCATCTGGGGCGTTTTCATCCAGCGGAGCATATGCTTGTTGCGCTCAAAAATCTCTTTGGCCTTTGGGCTGTCTGCTAAGTCAAAGTAAGGAGTGGGGTCATCCTCTTCATGGGGAGCCCAGATTTCCGCAATGTTGTAGTCTGCCCCGCAATCACCCATTACAGGCCAGGTAATGGCTGCAGTGGTCAGCCCGGCTGCTTTTGCATAGTCAATGAGAGTAGGCGTTTTGATATCCTTTCTGAACCAGTACCATTCCGGCCGGTCTTTTGACAGGGGTTGGAACTTTTCATTGTTGCAGATACCGTGGCGATCCGGCCAGCAGCCGGTGGAAATGGTTACATGGCAGGGATAGGTAAGAGTGGGGTAGCAGCACAGGATATCCTCTGCCCAGGAGGCCTGCTTCATGATACGCCCCAGATTGGGAAGTTTTTTTAAACGTTCGATATCAGCGCTGATCAATGCATCGATGGAAATGACAAGTGTCCGGTTCATATGTCTTCCTCTCCTTTCCGTCTTTCTGTAAGTTCTGCTTCCCAGCGGTCATTCTGACCAGCTGTACTGTCATTTAAAACGGCTTCCGGGAAAACGACAGCCGCCTGAGAGATAAAATGTTCATAGGAGCGGCCACGATTCTGTCCTTCGATGGTATGCATGTCAAATACATAGTCCGGAAGGGGGAAGGGGACGCGGTCGCGGATCCGCCGCTTGGTCAGACTGGCCAGAGTGCTGGAACCCCGTTCCTTGGGACAGCTGCACAGATAGCGGACTGCATGGACAAAAAACAGAGGGTAATCCATGCTGTCTGCTCCAAGCTTTTGGCTGGCGTGGTACAGAGAAAGCACAACCGACGGTGCAGCCGGCTGTCCAAGCCCCACGTCCTCTGCGCTGATGACTAAAAGCCTCTGCCACAGATAGTCGCGGAGCTCCTCGCCGGACAGATAGAGCTCATAGGCAGCACGGGCCGCTTCCTCCGTTTTTCCCCTGCGGATGAATTTCTGCAGAGCTGAGATGATAATATCTGCCGGTTCTCCGCAGGGAGTAAGAATATGATGATAGAGAATCTCCATAAATTTGTTCCTCGTCTTTCTGACAGAAGGACGGAAAATCAATTCAGTCCTACGGTCTGTTTTAAATTGTCCAGAGCAGTCTGCGGGTCTGTACCGTTTTCTGCAACCTCCTGCATCATAGTACGCACGGCGCTGGTAACGGCACTGGAGGTAGTGGTATCGTTGGTAAAGGCCGGCTCGTAGAAATAGCGGTCATTCTGCTCTACTGCGGCGGTAAGAAAATCATGTCCATCGGCAACGTAAGCTTTATATTCTTCGCTGTCAGCCACAGACTGGCGGATGGGAAGATAGCCGGTGCCTGCGGTTACCACAGCCAGATTGGCTTCTTTGGAGGTTAAAAACTTGATCAGCTCATAGGAAGCATAGGCTTTTTCGGGATTTCCGGACTGGTTTAAGGCCGTGATGACATGACCGGCGCTTAAATTGGCTGCCGTATCATCGCTTACCTGTGGGATGGGAGCGGTTGACCACTTAAGTTCCGGATTTTTGGCAGGAATATAGCTGGCTTCTACGCTGTCTCCTACATACATGGGGATCTGTTCGTTTGCAAAGGGCCCGGAGAAAAACATATCCTCACCTGCAGTCCTCCAGATACCGGATCCTACATTTTCCTTCCAGAGGTTTAATACCTTTAAAGCCGTTTCAGAATCCTCTTCTGCAAAGTAAATATTTCCTTCCGGATCTGTATACCGTCCGCCGTACTGCTTTACAAGGGTCATAAAGCTTCCGGCCAGATTGTCCCAGCCAAAGGCAGGAGCACCGGTGATCTCATGGATTTTTTTGCTGGTTTCGATCAGCTCGTCCCAGGTGGCGGGAACCGTTAAGCCGTTTTCCTCAAAAAAGGCGGTGTTGTAATAAAGCACTTCTGAGTAGGAGTGGATGGGAAGAGAATACGTTCCTTCCTTGGCATAGGTGGTTCCGCCATTTCTCAAACCTTCAAATATATCTTCGTAGTCAGGCATTCCCACAGTTTCATCCTGGATGTAGGGGGTAAGATCTACGACTAGGTCGGTCTGAAGATAATCGGCCACATAGGGGCGCAGAGCCAGAGTTACATCCGGGGCAGTTTCTGCCTTAATGGCAGCGATTACATTGGAATATAAGTCGGAGCTGCTTCCGTTAAAGGTAGCGGTTACAGTGATCTGCTTTTCCTTTCCGACGGTATCATTAAACTGGGCGATCAGCTTATCTAAAACCTCTGCATGGACAGGATTGGAAATAGAATGCCAGAACTGAAGCTCTACAGGCTTGGTGATTTTTGTGACAATCCCATCAGATGTCTGGGAAGGCGCGGACTCAGAGCTGCAGGCAGCAAGAGACAGTGCAGCGGTTCCTGCTAAAAGAAGACAGGTCATGTTTTTCATTTGTTTTCCTCCTTGGTTGGTTGACTTGAAATAAATATTATCCTTTGATTCCTCCGCGGGATACTCCCTCAATGATCTGTTTGCGGAAGATCAGATAAAAAATCAGCATAGGCAAAAGGACAATGGTGGAACCGGCCATCTGCAGGTTGATCTGGGAGCTGACGGCATCTTTAAAATGTAAAAGACCGATTGCCATGACGCGGTGGGCGTCATCTTTGGATACCATCAGAGGCCAGATAAAGGAATTCCACTGGCTGATAAAGGTCAGGATGCCGATGGTGGCAATGGCATTTTTGTTAATAGGCATCATAATGCGCCACAGATAGCGCCAGTCCGTACAGCCGTCGATTTTGGCGGCCTTATAAAGCACAGAAGGGGTTTGAAGAAAGTATTCCCGCATCATGTAGATATAGAATCCGCTGGCAATGGTTGGTATGATGATACCTTGGAAGGTATTGACCCAGTGGAGCTTGGAAACGGTGATAAAATTCTGGATGATCAAAAGCTCTGCCGGTATCATCATGGTGGCAAGACAGCAGAAGAAGAGGCCGGATTTTCCGGGAAACTCAAAAACCGTAAAGGCATAGGCGGCTAATACGGTGATGACCAGAGTAAGGAGCGTCCCCAGCCCGGCTACCAGGATGGAGTTAAAAAGGTACCGTCCAAAAGGCGCCATGGTGAAAGCTTCCGCATAATTTGCAAAGACAGCCTTTGCAGGAAAGAGCGTAGGCGGAATGGCAGTGGCTTCCGGAAGCGTCTTTAAGGAGGTGGCTAACATCCAGATAAAAGGAAACATCATAACCAGTGCTCCGGCTGTTAAAAGGATCCAGACGGCTGCTTTTTTCAGTTTTTCTGTCATGAGGCGTCTCCTTTCTTATACATAGTGAACGAATTTTTTCGATACCCATTTCTGCAGGGCAGTCAGCGCCAGTATAATGATGAAAAAGATAATAGCGGCGGCTGATGCGTAGTGCACCTGAGAACGGTTGAAAAACATATCGTAGATATAGTAAACAATGGTAATGGCACTGTTTCCGGGGCCGGCCCCGTTTCCTCCGAACATGGAGTAAACTTCATTGTAGGTCTTAAAGGCGTGAATAACCGATACAATGGTTACCATCCAGAAGGTAGAGGATAAAAGAGGCATGGTGATTCGGAAAAACACACGGGAAGGCGGAGTTTCGTCCATGCGTGCCGCCTGATAATACTGAGGATCGATCTTTTGAAGTCCTGCCAGAAACAGAACGATCTTAAAGGCCATTCCGTTCCAGATCGTAAAGATCGTGACGGAAATGGTAGTCAGATTGGGATCTGTAAGCCATTTCTGAGGCGGGAGGCCAAAAAAGCTTAAAACATGGTTGATGTAGCCATAGTCTGAGTGGAACAGCCACCGGAACACCAGGCCGATGGCAATGGTGGAGGTTACATAGGGAAGGAAGTAGATCGTCTGAAACAGCCCTTTTCCTTTGCCCAGAGAGTTGATAAACAGGGCGCTTCCCAGCGACAGGACGATCGTAATAGGAACGCCGATAAAGGTGATGATCAGTGTGTTGCGTACCGCAGACCGAAAGGCTGGATCCTTTAACACATAGCGAAAAGAAGCAAGACCAAAGCCTTTTCCTACATCGGTCAGATAGACATAGCTTTCATAAAAGCCCATCCGCAGGGTCATTATAATAGGGAAAAATACAAATACAGCTAAAATAAGAGCTGCAGGAAGCAGATAAAAGTAAGCCTTCAGGCTGTATTCTGTATTTCCCAGCGGATTTTCAGGACGGGGCTTTCTGCAAAAACCTTTAACTTTCATAGGCTACCTCTGCATCGATCCGAGTTTCGTTTGCTTCATTAAACAGGTACAAAAGATCCTTGCGCTTTAAAGAGAGTTCGACCGTATCGCCGGTGCGGACCCGGTCTGTAATGCTTAAGAGCGCCTTGCCTTTTGCGCCTGTCAGGGTAAAACCGGCCAGTACATCACGGCCTCTCTGTTCCAAGGTTTCAATTGTTACCCGTATTCCCGGTCCAGGCTCCCAGGCTTCCGGACGGATTCCTGTAAGTACGGTTCCGCTGGCGGTTGTGCGGATGGGAAGTGCATAGCTTTCTGAGAGGATCAGGCGTCCGTCTTTTATGGGAAAATGGAAAAAGTCAATGGGAGGATTTCCCATAAAGGATGCCACGAAACGGTTTACAGGCTGTAAGTACATATCAATGGGAGCACACTGCTGCTGGATGATGCCCTTTTTCATCAGTACGATCTCGTCGGTGATGCTCATGGCTTCCTCCTGGTCATGGGTAACGAAAATAGTGGTAACTCCCGTTTCCAGCTGGATGCGGCGGATTTCCTCCCGCATTTCCAGTCTGAGGCGCGCGTCCAGATTGGAGAGAGGCTCATCTAAAAGAAGGATGTCCGGTTCTTTAATTAAAGCCCGTGCGATGGCAACCCTCTGCTGCTGGCCTCCTGAGAGCTGTCCCGGTTTTCTGGACAAAAGCTCCTCTACCTGCACCAGCTTTGCCATCTGCTGCGTTTTTTGCTGGATGAGCTCTCTGTTTTCCTTGCGGTTTACCAGAGGAAAGGCGATATTCTGCGCAACTGTCATGTGGGGATAAAGGGCATAATTCTGAAAAACAAGGCCGATTCCTCTTTTTTCCGGAGGAAGCTCTGTCACATCCCGGTCTCCGAAAAAGATCCTTCCGGAGGTGGGTTTTAATAAACCGGAGATGAGGTAAAGAAGGGTAGATTTGCCGCAGCCGCTGGGGCCTAAAAGTCCGGTGAGTTTTCCGTCTGAGATTGAAAAGCTGCCGGTGTCAACGGCCTTTGTCCCGGAGAAATCCTTGACCAGGTCTACAAGTCGCAGTTCCATTTTGTACTCCTCTCTGTTTGAAAAATGGTAAAATGTTGTATAAAAATATTGTAATTCTTATCATACTCATTGTCAATATTGCAAAATAAAATTGATAAAATGATAAAATGCTATCAAAAAATATGAAAAAATGTTATATTTATGATGGATTGAATCATTATAGCAGAGGGAATTAAATGTTTTGATCATTTTATATCAGCAGCATAAAAATTTTTCAGTATAATACAAAAAAATACAGATTAGAAAAAGGAGGAAAACAGGATGAGCGGCAGGAAAACAGACCGGTTGGACCGGATGAGAAAAATGCTGATGACGGAAAACGGGATTACCATCAGGGAGTTTGCAGGGAAGCTGGATGTGTCGGAGATTACCGTCCGAAGGGATTTAAAGCTCCTGGAAAAACAGGGCTGTCTGCGGCTGGTAAACGGAGTCGCCATATATCATGCGGCAGAAAAAACGGCTCTGTACCCGGAGTACAATTTAAATGATGAGTGCCTGGTATTTCCGCAGAAAAAGGAGAGGATTGGAAGACGGGCGGCTTCTCTTATTGAAGCAAATGACGTAGTTGCCATTGACAGCGGATCTACGGCCGCCTATCTTGCCAGGGCTCTGCCCTATGATATCCATATGACGGTCCTGGCTTCCAGTTTTAATGTTCTTCTGGACTTAAATGACCATTACAACTGCGATATCATCTGTTCCGGCGGTTATCTTTATTCCAATACAAAGACCTTTTACTGTCCGGAGGGAATTTCCATGATAAACCGAACATGCATCAATAAGACCTTCATTACGGCAGCCGGCATCAGTGAAAAGATGAATGTTACCTGCATTGCCCCCCATGAGATGGATTTAAAGAGAGCCCTGATGGAAAGCGGACAGACAAAAATACTTCTGGCGGATTCTTCCAAGTTTGGAAGGATTTTTCCAACAGCCTTTTCTCATCTGAAGGATTTTGACAGTATCATTACAGATGACGAGCTTTCTGATGAGTGGAGAAGCCTTATTGAGTCACAGGGGATCCACTTGTACTGCGAATAAAAAGTCTTTATCACGCGGACAAATGTGCTCAGTACACAAAGTTTCTGAGTAAAAACTATTGACTTTTTTATAGAAGTGGGATATCATTTCCAGAAAGCATTACCTTCGAAAATGTGGCAAGAGGAGATCTACGATTATGAAGAAAGTGTCTAAATTCGGCGGCAGTTCACTGGCCAGTGCAAAGCAGTTTAAAAAGGTGGGAGATATCATCCGGGCAGATAAGTCAAGGAGGTATGTGGTTCCCTCCGCACCGGGAAAACGCAATGACAAGGACGAAAAGGTAACGGATATGCTCTATGCATGCTATGATGCAGCATCTGAGGGGCGTTCCTATAAAAAGATCCTGGAGAAAATCCGAGGCCGGTATGAGGAGATTATCGAGGGCCTGGATTTAAACCTGAATCTGGATCATGAGTTTGCAAAACTGGAGGAGAATTTTCTTGCCGGGGCAGGCAGGGATTATGCTGCTTCCAGAGGAGAGTATTTAAACGGTATTGTGATAGCAAATTATCTGGGATATGAATTTATTGACGCTGCAGAGGTGATTTTCTTTGATGAGCAGGGAAACTTTGAGGCAGATCTGACCGATAAAGAGCTTTCTGAGCGTCTGTCCCATGTGGAACGGGCTGTGGTTCCGGGCTTTTACGGTTCCCGTCCGGATGGGAGCATAAAGACCTTTTCCAGAGGCGGTTCCGATGTGACGGGCTCCATTGTGGCAAAAGCGGTTCATGCAGATCTGTATGAGAACTGGACGGATGTATCCGGCTTTCTGGTGGCAGACCCAAGGATTGTAGAGGATCCGGAGGTAATCGAGACCATTACATACAGAGAACTCCGGGAGCTTTCCTATATGGGAGCAAGCGTTCTTCATGAGGATGCGATCTTCCCTGTAAGAAAAGAGGGGATCCCCATTAATATCCGCAATACCAACCGTCCGGAGGATAAGGGAACGCTGATCGTAGAAACGACCTGCCGCAAGCCGCGCCACACGATCACAGGCGTAGCGGGAAAGAAGGGCTTCTGCGCCATCAACATTGAAAAGGCCATGATGAATACAGAGGTGGGCTTTGGGAGAAAGGTCTTAAGCGTGTTTGAAAAGTCAGGTATTTCTTTTGAGCATATGCCTTCCGGTATCGATACGATGACAATTTTTGTTCATCAGTCTGAGTTTGAGGATCATGAGCAGTCTGTGATCGCAGGAATCCACCGGGCTGTTGAGCCGGATGTGGTGGAGCTGGAATCCGATCTGGCTCTGATCGCTGTGGTTGGAAGAGGCATGCGCTCTAATCGCGGGACAGCAGGCCGTGTGTTCTCCGCTCTGGCTCATGCAAGAGTGAATGTAAAGATGATCGATCAGGGTTCCAGCGAGTGGAACATTATCATCGGCGTTAAGAATGATGACTTTGAGAAAGCAATTCGGGCCATCTATGATATTTTTGTACTGGCAGATCTGTAGGGATCGGCCGGGAGTTATACAGTGAAAACAGCCCGGGCGGGATTTTTTGGCCTGGGCCGTTTTATTTGATGGAAAAATGTGGTATACTTACGTTCAACACAGAATATATGCCGCGGCAGAGAACAAGAGAGGATTCATGAATAAAGAAAAGCATATTATCATCGCAGGCGGAGGTGCGGCAGGAATGATTGCCGCAGTAGCCGCTGCAAGAGAGGGCTGTAAAGTCAGCCTGTATGAAAAAAATGAAAAGCTGGGAAAGAAGCTGTTTATTACAGGAAAGGGACGTTGCAATGTGACAAATGCCTGTGATATGGAAGAACTTTTTGGAGCCGTTGTGACAAACCGCAAGTTTTTGTTCAGCAGCTTTTACGGCTTTACCAATGAGGACGTGATGGAGCTGTTTGAGGAGGCGGGGCTGCCTCTTAAAATCGAGCGCGGAAACCGTGTGTTCCCCTGCTCCGATCATTCTTCCGATGTGATTGCCGCTCTGGAGCGGATGATGCGCCAGGCAGGTGTAAAGGTATACTTAAGGCAGGAGATTAAGGGGCTGGCAGTGCGAAGCGAAGAGGATACGGATACCGGAGCGGTCCGGCAGGTCTGTTGCGGGATCTGTCTGGAAGGGCCGGACGGAAAGGAAAAAGAGGTGCCGGCGGATCGTGTGATCCTGGCTACGGGAGGTGTTTCCTACCCGTCTACCGGATCCACAGGGGACGGACATGCATGGGCTAAAATGCTGGGCCATAAAGTGACGGATCTTCTTCCGGCCCTGGTTCCCTTTGAAGCGGCGGAGAAAGAGGAGGTAAAGGCTCTTCAGGGGCTTTCTCTTAAAAATATTGAAATTGCTGTCTATAACGGGAAAAAGGAGCTTTACCGGGAATTTGGCGAGATGCTGTTTACGCATTTCGGAGTCAGCGGCCCCGTGATCTTAAGCGCCAGCTCCTTCTGTGCAAAGGCGGTGTCAAAGGGGGCCTTAAAGCTGGTTATCGATTTAAAACCGGCTCTTTCAGGAGAACATCTGGATGAGCGTATCCTGAGGGATTTTGCAGAAGCGAAAAACAGGCAGTTTAAAAACAGCTTAAGTCATCTTTATCCTGCAAAGCTGATTCCGGAGATCATCCGCCGCAGCGGTATTGACCCGGATAAGCAGGTCAATGAGATCACCAGACAGGAACGGCGCAGGCTGGTGGAAGCTACAAAGGGACTTACCTTTACGCTCACCGGTCTTCGTCCGTTTAAGGAGGCTATTATTACCCAGGGAGGCATCAGCGTGAAGGAGACGGATCCTTCCACCATGGAGTCAAAACGGGTAAAGGGTCTGTATTTTGCAGGAGAGCTTCTGGATCTTGACGCAGTAACCGGAGGTTTTAATCTGCAGATTGCCTGGTCTACGGGCTGGCAGGCGGGAAAGGCTGCGGCTAAGGACACAACCCTATAATAACAGGAGGAAACAATGGAACACTTTAATATTGCAATTGACGGACCTGCGGGAGCAGGAAAAAGTACCATCGCAAAGCTGGCTGCAAAACGCCTGGGTTTTGTATACGTTGACACCGGGGCCATGTACCGCACCATAGCGCTGCATATTTTAAGAGAAGGCATCGATCCTCAGGATGAGGCGGCAGTCAGCGCAGCCTGCAGAAATGTAAATGTAACGATCGCCTATAAAGACGGCGTCCAGCAGGTTCTTTTAAATGGGGAAAATGTTTCCGGCCTGATCCGCGCCGAGGAGGTGGGAAAGACGGCTTCCGCCACCTCTGGCTATCTTCCTGTGAGAGAAAAGCTGGTGGAGCTTCAAAAGGAGCTTGCAAAGCGGGAAAATGTTGTTATGGACGGAAGGGATATCGGAACCTGTGTGCTTCCCGATGCTCCGGCTAAGATTTATCTGACTGCATCTGTAAAGGTACGGGCCGAGAGACGTTATAAGGAGCTGACAGAGAAGGGCATTGACGCTGATTTAAGGGAGATTGAGCGGGATATCGAAAGCCGGGATTATCAGGATATGCACAGAGAGCATTCTCCGCTTATGCAGGCAGAGGATGCGGTTTTGCTTGACAGCTCAGATATGACTCTGGATGAGGTGGTACGGGCTATCTTTGTTATTGCGGCAGAGAAGGGCTGCAGCGCAGCTGTCAGTGCTCTTGGAAATAAGGGGGAGGACAGATGAATGCGCAGGTAAAAGGGGCTGCTTCTTTTGAAATTCCGGAGGGCCGTACGGTCACCGTGGCAAAGACGGCCGGGTTTTGCTTTGGTGTAGAGCGGGCGGTAAATCAGGTATATGAACAGATTAAGGCAGTGAAAGAGGGAAAGGCAGAAGGCCCCATTTATACCTACGGTCCCATTATCCACAATGAAGAAGTGGTACGGGACTTAGAGGAAAAGGGCGTAACCGTTCTGGACACAGAGGAGGATTTAAAAGCTCTTCCTGAGGGAAAGGGGACAGTTATTATCCGTTCCCACGGCGTCAGCCGCCATATCTATGATATTTTAAAAGAGCGCGGGATCCGGATCGCAGACGCCACCTGTCCCTTTGTAAAGAAGATCCACCGCATTGTAGATGAGCATGCGGCGGCTGGGGATGCGGTTGTTATCATAGGAAGTCCTTTTCATCCGGAGGTGGAGGGTATAAGAGGCTGGGGCAATACATACACCACAGTGATTGAGAATGAGGCGGAAGCGCAAAATTATGTGGTTCCGGAGGGGAAAAAGCTGTGCGTAGTGTCTCAGACGACATTTAATTACAACAAATTTCAAGATTTAGTTGAAAAAATTTTAAAAAAGGGTTATGATAGTAGTGTTTTAAATACGATTTGCAATGCAACACAGGAAAGACAAGTGGAGGCAGCGAAGATCGCCTCTCGGGTGGACGCCATGATCGTTATTGGCGGCAGGCATTCTTCCAACACCCAGAAGCTTTACGAAATCTGTCTCAAGGAATGTAAGAACACCTTTTACATTCAGACACTCGGCGATTTAGATCCTGACAGTGTATCTTCTGTGCGCAGCGTAGGTATTACAGCTGGGGCATCCACCCCAAAAAAGATTATTGAGGAGGTTCATACCAGAATGGCAGAGCAGAGTTTTGCAGAGTTATTAAAGGAAGAGGAAGAATCAACCAAACCAATACGTACAGGAGAGATAGTCACCGGTCAGGTCATCGAAGTGAGCAAAGATGAGATTATTCTGAGCATCGCGGGCAACAAGTCCGAGGGCGTTATCACCCGCGACGAGTACAGCAACGATAACAGTGTGGATCTGACTACAAAAGTACAGATTGGTGAAGAGATGGAAGCTAAGGTTATCAAGTTAAATGACGGCGTAGGCATGGTTTCCTTATCTTTCAAGCGTATGGCAGCCGACAGAGGCAACAAGCGTCTGGAGGAGGCATTTGAAAATCAGGAGGTTTTAACTTCCAAGGTTACTCAGGTATTAGACGGCGGATTAAGCGTTGAGGTTGAGGGCGCAAGAGTATTTATTCCAGCCAGCCTTGTATCTGATACTTATGAGAAGGATCTGTCCAAGTACGCAGATCAGGACATCCAGTTCGTGATCACAGAGTTTAATCCAAAGAGAAGACGTATCATCGGCGACAGAAAGCAGCTTTTAGTTGCTGAGAAGGCAAAGCTGAAGGAAGAGTTATTTGCACGTATCCAGCCAGGTGATAAGGTTGAGGGTACTGTAAAGAACGTAACAGACTTTGGTGCATTTATCGATCTGGGCGGCGCTGACGGCCTGCTTCACATCTCTGAGATGAGCTGGGGCCGTGTAGAGAATCCTAAGAAGGTATTCAAGTCCGGTGATCGGGTAACTGTTCTGATCAAGGATATCCAGGGCGAGAAGATCGCATTAAGCTTAAAGTTCCCGGAGGCAAATCCATGGGCACAGGCTGCTGAGAAGTATGCAGCAGGCAATGTGGTAACAGGCCGCGTAGCACGTATGACTGATTTTGGCGCATTCGTTGAGTTAGAGCCAGGCGTAGACGCGCTGCTTCATGTTTCCCAGATTTCCAGAGAGCATATCGAGAAGCCATCTGATGTATTAAAGATCGGACAGGAGATTGAGGCTAAGGTCGTTGATTTCAACGAGGACGATCACAAGATCAGCTTAAGCGTAAAGGCTCTCCTTGCAGCTCCTCAGAATGAGGATGTTGCTGATGTAGACATCGATTCCTATTCCAACTAACAGCCAATAAGGCATGAAATAATAAGGCCCTGCGGATTTTCCGCGGGGCCTTGTTGTAGTATGATGCGCCTAGCGGCGTATGCACAGCAGAAAATTTTCGATGTATTTTAAGGTGCTGCGCGGTCCATGGATGGATTTAAAAAAACAGAAGCCTCAAAAATGCCGTTTCCATGGCTGAAATTGAGAAAGCCGTGATACCGCTCTGTGAGGTAGCGCACCGAAGAGGTGCCAATGCCGATCCCGTCCCGCTTGGAGGAGATAAACTGGCCGTCCTGTTCTTTTATTTCATGGGAATAGGAGTTGCGGATGGACAGGGTGATCATGGACTGGCCGACAGAGTTTATAGTGACTGAGATAGCCGGTATTCCTCCCTCCTGTCTCAGACAGGCCTCCAGGGCATTGGAGAGCAGGTTTCCCAAGATGGTGCAAAAGTCCATGTCCGGCATAGGGAGAGCAGCAGGAAGGCACACATTGGCAGTTACATTGACCGAGTGTTCTCTGGCTGTCTGGAGATAATAATTTAACAGTGCATTGACCGGAGCGTTGGAGCAGTAGGTATATGTATCGCAGCTTTCCTGGCTGCCCAGGTAGCTTTCCAGATAATCGGATGCAGCCGTGTACTCCTTCTGTCTCAGCAGCCCTTTCAGGATCGCCAGATGGTGGCGGAAATCATGCCGTGCCTTTAACAGCTGCTCTAAGTTGATCTGAAGATTGGCCGTTTGGGAGGTCAGAGCATCGGACACTACCTTCATGGTTCGGTATTCCTCCTTCAGAGCAAAGCTCTGAGTGAGGAGAAAGAGGATCTGCAGGGTAGTGATGTGCACGGTATATACACAGATCAGCCAGAAAAGGGTAATGAGGAGAACATTGTAGTTATAATCATCAGGGCGAAGCTCCGGCATATAGATAAGCCCCATATCCATATAGTACATGAGAAAGAAAAAGGCGGGGATCAAAAGCATTCTTCTCCATACCGGAAGAAAACGGGTATAATAAACAGCCTGTCTCAGCTGTGTTCCAATGACGGCTGTGATGATGAGGACTGCGGCGGGAATCAGAAGCAGTTCCAGAGAACGGACACAGGCGGTATGCGGGATAGAGGGATTGTGAGAGGTGATTAAAACGGTGAGAAAGCGGGACAGCAGGGAAGCGGAGTCGGAAACATTTTTAAAGAGGAAGAGCGTATAGGCAGCTGCCTGTATTTTTACCTTTGTAAGAAGGAGGCATAAAGACAGTGAAAATGCCATAAGAAGCAGAGACCAGATCAGGCCGTGTCTGGAAAAGCCGGGAAGCAGGCGCAGGAAAAAAAGAAACAGCCCACAGATGATAAACAGATATCCGAAAAGGATACCTGCGATTCTGTGGGCATCATAACGCCATTCTAAACGAAAGATCCATAAAAATGGAAGGATCACTGAGAGAGGATCCAACACCAGCAGTGCGGAAAGCTGAAGATTTAAAAGGTTCATTCAATACCTCCATTTATCTTCCGGAATTGATAATCCGCATATTGCTGATGAATCTGGAGCCTGAGGCTTCTGGTAATAGGCAGATGTTCACCGGACGTAAGGACAAAAGAGGTTTTTTCCAGACGAACCACCTTGTCCAGGTTAATGATACAGTTGCGATAGCAGCTGATAAACTGTGGGTAACACAGCAAAAGTTTCGAAAAGTCCTCAAACCGCATATAGGTCTTTACGATCCGGTCAGCCAGATGGATCTGTATGTAGTGATTAAAGTAATCGGTGTATAAAATTGTATCAATGGGAATTTTTACCATGACCCGGCTTTCCTTTACCTCAATATAATGGGAAGAGCGCTTCGCCTTCATGGAAAGGTAATAATCCATGGTCTGAGAAAAATCCGCTGTGGAAATGGGCTTTACCAGATAGTCCAGTGCCTTTAAAGAATAGCTTTTTAATGCAAAGTCCGGGCTTACTGTGGTAAAGATAATGGTACAACCGGTATCTTCACGGCGGATGTGTTCTGCCAGACGGATGCCGGATGCTGTGTCGGAATCTTTGTCCAGAAAGATATCAATGAAGATTAAATCAAAAACGCCGGATTTCCATGATCTGAGAAAATCCGCCGCACGAGTGAAAGTCGATACCTGTAAGGCCAGAGAACAGGCAGAGCAGTAAGCGCCAAGGAGCTGCGATAAATGACAGCTGTCCTGAGCGCAGTCATCAACGATTGCAATATTCAAAGTAACCCCTTCTTCCGGCTGCTATGGCCGGCCGCTTTCTGAATTGCGGTGAAAAAAATTTTCGCTTTTCATTATGAAACGATATATTTTCTTCACTTTCAGTATAATATACAAAAGTTCAAAAAGCAAGAAAAATCGGAATATATTGTAAAAATATGGATAGACTTTTCCTTAATGAATCCCTTTTGTCTATAGATAAAGGGAAGGAAAGGAGTTTGGCAGCATGGAGAAAAGCACGCATAAAAAAAACTTTGACCCGGAGCATATGAGCCCGCAGGAGCAGCTGAAATTTGAAATTGCACAGGAGCTGGGACTGGATGCGAAGGTGTTGGAACAAGGCTGGCGGAGCCTGACATCCAAGGAAAGCGGACGCATCGGAGGAATGATGACAAAGCGCAGACGCCAGATGAAGGAAGCTGCAGGCAAGGAAAAGGATAGTTGAAAGAAGGGGCTTCATCCGCTATACTTAGGATGAGATCTAGGCGAAGGCGGCGGCCGGAGAAAGGACAGGAGATAGAGGATGAAGCTTGCAGTTATCTGTTTTACAAAGAAGGGCGCTTTGATCGGTAGGCGCCTGTATACATATTTTAAAGCACAGGGAGTGAACTGTGAGGCCTGTGTGCCGGAGCGGTTTTTAGAGCAGGACTGGAAGGCAGATGGGATGAAGAGCCGGGGAAAGGAAAACCTGACCCAGTGGAGCGGCCGGCAGTTTTCGGAGAAAAATGCTATGATCTTTATAGGCGCTGCGGGGATTGCCGTACGGGCGGCGGCTCCGTGGATCCGGGACAAGTTTGCGGATCCTCCGGTAATTGTGATCGATGAAACGGCCCGATTTGTGATCCCTCTGTTATCCGGTCATGTGGGAGGAGCCAATGAGCTGGCCTGTGAGCTGGCAGCATTTCTTGGCGCAGTGCCGGTGATCACTACGGCTACGGACCGAAACGGACTCTTTGCAGTGGATCTCTTTGCGGCAGGAAACGGGCTGGTTTTGACGGACCGGAAGATGGCAAGAGAAATTTCTGCCCGGATCCTGGAGGGGAAAACCGTTGGGTTTATAAGCGATTTCCCCACAGATGGAGTACCGGAGGGCTGTGCGCCTTACTGGCAGGAGTATACCATCTGGATTACCATAAAAGACCGGCTGCCAAAGGAAATGCCTCAGGGGATCAAGGTGCTGCGTCTGGTACCGCGGGCAGTGACGTTAGGCGTTGGCTGCCGAAAGGGGATTCCTTTTCCGGTTCTGAAAGAACGGGTAGATGCATGCCTGAAGGAGGCGAAAATTGCACCTGAGGCGGTAAAGAGGCTGGCTTCCGTTGACCGGAAAAAGGAGGAGCCGGCGATTTTACAGCTGGCAAAGGAGCGGGGACTGGAGCTTTGCTTTTATACCGCAGAGGAACTGGCTCTGGTGCAGGGAGATTTTAAAGAATCAGAATTTGTGAGAGAGACGGTAGGGATCGGAAATGTATGCGAACGTGCGGCCTGCGCTGGTGGCGGAAGGCTGATTTTGAAAAAAAGGACGGGAGAGGGAACGGCCGTGGCAGCCGCGTGTAAGGCTTTAGATGTGATTTTGTGTGAAAAGGGATTTGGAGAACGGTAGTGCTAGGCCGTATTTTTTCGTTGTGCAATGAAATGCCATATGGTATACTTTTTGGCAGAATGAAAAAAACGGGTGAACGATGGAACAGATTTTTACATACAGAAACCAGAAAAAATTAAGGTGGGGCTATACCACAGGGACCTGTGCGGCGGCGGCTTCTCTAGCCGCTGTTCTCATGCTGCTCGGGAGGAAGGAAACGGAACTGGTAAGCCTTACAACGCCAAAAGGGGTCCGTCTGGAGCTGGAGATTGAGGATATTCAGATGGGGGAAAACTGGGTTTCCTGTGCGGTGCGCAAGGATGGAGGGGATGATCCGGATGTGACGAACGGAATGCTTGTGTACTCCCGTGCAGAATATGGAACAGGAAGCGCAGAGGGAGAGCCGGAGAATGGATATGTGTTTGAGCGGGAAGGCGTTCGGATTGAGCTTATGGCAGGAGAAGGCGTAGGCGTTGTTACAAAGCCGGGACTTAACTGTCCGGTGGGAAAGCCTGCTATCAATTCGGTTCCCAGATCCATGATTTTTCATCAGGCAGAAAGAGCCTGCCGGGAATCCGGTTTTCAGGGGTGTATTAAGCTTTCTGTCTCGGTTCCAGGCGGAAAAGAGCAGGCAGAGAAAACCTTTAATCCCAGACTGGGGATTTTGGGAGGTATTTCCATTTTGGGCACCAGCGGGATGGTAGAACCCATGAGTGAGAGGGCCCTCCTTGAAACCATAGGGCTGGAGCTGCGGCAGAAACGGCTGGCAGGCTGTGAACGCCTGATTCTTACGCCGGGCAATTACGGGACTGCATTTTTAAGAGATCACCTGGGGATTGAGCTGGATCAGGCGGTCAAGTGCAGCAATTTTATCGGAGATACCCTGGATCTGGCGGTTCAGGAAAAGCTGCGCCAGGTTCTTTTGGTGGGACATGGAGGAAAACTCATTAAGCTTGCAGCCGGGGTGATGAATACCCATTCCTCCGCGGCAGACGGACGTATGGAAGTGCTTGGAGCCTGGGGGGGAGCATTGGGCGCGTCTTCCGAGCGGATCTGCCGGATCCTGGAGGCAGTGACGGTGGAACAGGCCCTTTTTGTTTTGGACGAAACGCCGGGACTTTTGGAAGCGGTGATGTCCAGGGTGATGGAACGAGTGGAATTTCATCTGAAAAAGAGAGCCGGAGAACGCCTTCAGGCAGAGTGCATCATATTTACCAACGAACGGGGAATACTGGGAATGACATCGGGGGCAGAGGCGCTTTTAAAGGAATTTGAGACAGAATAATATTTGAATGAAAGGATGCAGTATGGTACATATTGTTGGAGCAGGCCCAGGGGCCACAGACCTGATCACCGTGAGAGGAGCTAGACTTTTAAAGGAAGCGGATGTGATCATTTATGCAGGTTCCCTTGTAAATAAGGAACTGCTGGAGCTGGCAAAAGAAGGAGCTGAAGTTTACGACAGCGCCCGCATGACCTTAGAAGAGGTGATGGCGGTGATAAAAAGGGCCTGGAAGGAAAAAAAGGAGATCCTGCGCCTTCATACAGGGGATCCCTGCATCTATGGGGCGATCAGAGAGCAGATGGACGCCATGGATAAGGAGAAAATCCCCTATGAAATCTGCCCCGGCGTTAGTTCCTTCTGCGGAGCAGCATCCTCTTTGGGGATGGAATATACGCTTCCGGGGATTTCTCAGAGCGTGATCATCACCCGGATGGCGGGAAGAACGCCGGTGCCGGATCGGGAAAGCATTGCTTCCTTTGCGGTCCACCAGACATCTATGGTTCTGTTTTTAAGCGCAGGGATGCTAAGGGAACTGTCTGCAGAGCTGATAAAGGGAGGATATCCGGCAGATACGCCTGCTGCCATTGTGTATAAGGCTACCTGGCCGGAGGAAAAGATCGTGCGCTGTGAGGTGAAGAATCTGGCAGAGGCGGCAGAAGCTGAAGGTATTACAAAGACAGCGCTGATCATCGTAGGAGAGGCAGTCGGACAGAAGGACTATGAGCGGTCTAAGCTGTATGATCCGTGCTTTGAAACAGAGTACCGGAAGGCGCAGAACCCGGAGATGGGAGAGGCCTGCGGGAAGGCGGAAGATGAAAAAACAGGGGATTTAAGGCAAAAGGAAGGCAGAACAGGCCGCTTATATGTGGTGGGGATCGGCCCCGGCTCTGCAAAAGGGATGACAGGAGAGGCCAGGCAGGCTCTGGAGCGATGCCAGGTGATTGCCGGATATACTGTATATGCAGACCTGGTGCGGGATGAATTTCCCCAAAAGGAGTATCTGACCACTCCCATGACAAGAGAAGAGGAGCGCTGCCGCATGGCAATCGCCTGCTGCCTTGAGGGAAAGGATACAGCGATGATCTGCAGCGGAGACGGCGGTGTATACGGCATGGCAGGTCTTTTGCTTGAGCTGGCAGAGGAAACGCCTCAGGTGGAAATCTGTGTAGTGCCGGGAGTGACGGCTGCCTGCTCCGGTGCAGCTGCCCTGGGAGCGCCTCTGATGCATGACTTTGCCGTCATCAGCTTAAGCGACCGGCTGACCCCTATTGAAACCATCTGGGAGCGGGTTGAGAAGGCAGCCGCCGCAGATTTTGTGATCTGCCTTTATAATCCCCGCAGCAAGGGGCGGCCGGATTATCTGCGCCAGGCCTGTGAGCGGATTTTAAAATACCGTTCTCCTCAGACGATCTGCGGCCTGGCAAAGCGCATCGGACGGGAAGGAGAAGAAACGGAGATCCTGACCTTAAAAGAGCTTATGGAGGCAGAGGCGGATATGTTTACCACCGTTTATATCGGCAATTCTTCCACAAAACAGATCGGCGGACACATGGTAACGCCCAGAGGCTATGAACGAAAATATTTCTCTGGAAAGGACGCATGAGGAGATGGGTAAAAACAGGAAACTGATCCTCTTTGCAGGAACTACTGAGGGAAGGATTCTGGCAGGAAAACTGGCAGAAGAAGGAATTTCGGGAGTCGTGTGCGCTGCGACGGAATATGGAAAAGAGCTTCTTAAGGAAGAAATGGAACGGGTGTGTTCATTAAGGAACAGGGATGGAACAGGGGTAAAAGACAGCCTGAAAATCAGGGCCGGCCGGCTGGATGAGGAAGAAATGGAAGCGCTGATCAGGAGAGAGAATGCTTCCCTTGTCATTGATGCCACTCATCCGTATGCAGATCAGGCCACAGCGAATATCCGCAAAGCCTGCAGTCATGTTCCGAATGTGAAGCTTCTCCGGTGTCTCAGAGAAGAAGGGGAATCGGAAGCTGCCGCCCCTGTTCGTGAGATGGCTTCGGTTAAAGAGGCAGTCTCCTGGCTGTCCGGGCAGGAGGGAAATATCCTTCTTACCACAGGGAGCAAGGATCTGGAGGCTTTTTCACAGATTCCGGATTTCAGGAAAAGGGTCTATGTCCGCGTCCTGCCTTTGGAGGATTCCATCCGCTGCTGCAGGATGCAGGGGTATGAGGGCCGCCATATTATCGCCATGCAGGGTCCGTTTTCTGCGGAAATGAACCAGGCCCATCTGAGAGAATATAACTGCCGTTTTCTGGTTACAAAGGATGGAGGAAAGACGGGCGGCTTTGAAGAAAAATTAAAAGGCGCCCAGGAAGCGGGAGCAGAGGTTTTGGTGATCCGGCGCCCTTTCGATCAGGGGATAAGCCTGGAAGCGGTTATAAGAGAAGTAAAGGAGTGGAAAAACTCATGAGAGAGGATGAAACATACAGACAGGAACGTCCTGTGGTCTATCTGATCGGCATTGGAATGGGCGGTGAGGATCAGCTTACCGGGCAGGCCATTGACCGCCTGGAGGGAGCAGAGGCTGTCATGGGAGCAGGCAGGATGTTAGGTTCCGTAGAGCCGTATATACAGGGGAAGCCGGTGCTTACAGCCTATAAGCCCAGCGAGATGGTTCAGTGGCTTGGTTCCTTTTCATGGACGGAGGCCGCTCTGGTGCTTTCCGGCGACACGGGCTTTTACAGCGGGGCAGAGGCTGCTTCCAAGGCCTTTATACGGGAAGGCTGGGATGTGGAATATATTCCGGGAATTTCCAGTCTTTCCTATTTCTGCGCCAGAATCGGCCGAAGCTGGCAGGATGTATATCCGGTAAGCAGCCATGGACGGGAGTGCGATATTCCGGCCTGGGTGAGAACCCATAAAACCTGCTTTGTCCTCCTGGGAGGAGAAGGGGGGCTTTCAGAGCTTTGCCGCAGCCTTGTGAGCAGCGGTCTGGGTCATGTGGATCTGTGGGCAGGAGAAAAACTCTCATATAGAGAGGAACGGATCCTCTGGAAACGGAAACCGGCAGAAATCCTCATGGAGGAAGAAGTACATCCCTTTGGCAGCCTGGCCTGTGCGATCGTGGAAAATCCTCATGCAGTGGAAGTACGGATCTATCCTGAACTTCATCCCAGGGATTCTGATTTTATCCGGGGCAAGACGCCCATGACAAAGGAAAGCGTACGGCGTCTGTCATTAGAAACGCTCCGTATTGGCGCAGATGCGGTCTGTTTTGATATCGGTGCTGGAACGGGTTCTGTTTCTGTAGAAATGGGACTGGCCATCCGGAGGCAGTGCGGAGAAGGCCGGGTATATGCCATTGAGCGGGAGCCGGGTGCACTGGAGCTGATTGACGCTAACAGGAGAAAATTTCACGGTGACTGGTCCGGGTTTCATATCGTAGCTGGGGAAGCTCCTGAGGCCCTTCGGGGATTGGAGACGCCTACCCATGCGTTTATCGGCGGGAGCGGGGGACGCATGAAGGAGATGATAGAGGTGCTTTTGCAGATGAATCCAAAGGTGCGGATCGTGGCAAACGCAATTTCTCTGGAAACGGTGACGGAAATTTTGGGATGTATGAAAAAGTATGGCTTTAAAGAAGGAGAGATTCTTCAGATTCAGGCATCTGCAGTGGAGCAGGTGGGAAGCTACCATATGCCAAAAGCTCAGAATCCTGTGTATATTGCGGTGATGCAGCATCCGGCAGAGGATGGGGAGGAGCTTCAGTGGCAGGATTTATGATAACAGCAGCCTCCAGCGGCAGTGGGAAAACCATGATTACTTGCGGGCTTTTGGAGCTTTTTAAAAGAAAGGGCTTAAATCCCCTGGCCTGCAAATGCGGACCGGATTATATTGACGGACTGTTTCACAAACAGGTGCTGGAGCTGGAAGGAATGAACCTGGACAGCTACTTTGAGGCGCCGGAGGAACTTCGGGATAAATACAGCCGTCTGTCCAAAGGCCATCTGCCGGTGGTGGAAGGGGTCATGGGATATTTTGACGGCCTTGGAGGAAGCACCACAAGAGCCAGCTCCTGGGAGGTGGCTCACATACTGGATCTTCCGGCAGTGCTGGTGGTTGATGCCAGAGGAGCCAGCGTATCGCTGGCTGCAGTCATAAAGGGCTTTCTGGAGTTTGAACGACCCATGGGAAGCCAGATAAAGGCTGTGATCTTTAACAGAATGTCCCCTATGCTCTATCCAAGGATCCGGGAGCTGGTGGAACGGGAAACCGGCATCCGGGCAGCCGGTTTTGTGCCGGAGCTGGATTTTCTCAAGGTGGGAAGCCGTCATCTGGGACTGGTGCTGCCAGAGGAAATTGCCGGATTAAGAGAGCAGATGAACCGCCTTGGAAAATGTCTGGAGGAAACGATAGACTGGGAATTTCTGGAAGAACTGGGAGCAGAAAAAGAAGAAAGGGATGCTTTAGAGGAAGAAAACACAGAAGCTTCCTGTACAGCGGCTTTCAGCTTCCGTCTGGGAATTGCCATGGACGAGGCATTCTGCTTTTATTATCAGGATAATCTGCGGCTTTTAGAGCGTCTGGGAGGAGAACTGGTATACTTTAGCCCCATTCATGACAGGAGCCTTCCCGAACAGCTGGACGGCCTGATCTTAGGAGGCGGGTATCCGGAGCTTTACTGCGAGGCGCTTTCGCTGAATGAATCCATGCGGGAATCTGTGAAAAAGGCGGCAGAAGGGGGCCTTCCTGTTCTGGGAGAGTGCGGAGGATATCTCTATCTTTTGGAGGAGCTGGAGGCGGAAGATGGACGGATCTGGCCCATGACAGGCGTTTTGAAGGGAAAAGGATATAAAAAGGGGAAAAATAGCCGTTTTGGCTACATTGGAGTGGAAGCGGAAAAAGACAGACTGTATTTAAAGCCGGGAGAACAGATCAGGGGTCATGAATTTCATTACTGGGATTGCGAGGTTTTGGAAGAAGAATGGGTAATGAGAGCAAAAAAGCCGGTAGGAAACAGAAGCTGGCCCTGTATACGCATAAAGAATCAGGTGATGGCCGGTTTTCCTCATTTATTTTACCCCTCCTGCCCGGCTTTTGCCGTCCGTTTTGCCAAAGCCTGTGTAAGATACAAACGGAAAAGAGATGAGGCAGAAGAATGATACAAAATACAGAAGGAAAAATGACGCTAAAAAAAGCGCTGCAGCAGATACGTCCGGTAAGCAGTGAGACAAAGAAGGCGGCCCGGCTTCGCTGGGACCAGGTGGCAAAGCCCTTAAACAGCTTGGGGATCCTGGAAGAGGATCTGGTACGCATTGCCGGGGCTCAGAACAGCGAGGCGGTCTGTCTGGATCAGAAGTGGATTGCCGTCATGTGCGCAGACAACGGCATTGTGGAGGAAGGCGTTACCCAGACCGGACAGGAGGTAACAGCCGTAGTAGCGGCAAATATGGCAAGAGGGGCCTCCTGCGTCTGTTTGATGGCTGCGAAAGCAGGGGCAAAGGTACTTCCTGTGGATGTGGGAATTGCCTCAGATATGGAAGGGACGGGGATTTTAAACCGGAAAATACGCTATGGAACCCGGAATTTCCTGAAAGAGCCTGCCATGACGCGGGAGGAAACGGTAAAAGCCATGGAAACAGGGATGGAAGCGGCAGGGATTCTAAAAGAAAAGGGCTGCCGGCTGGCAGGCTGCGGTGAAATGGGAATTGGAAATACAACTACGTCCAGCGCTGTCCTTTCTGTCCTTTTGGGAAAGGAGCCGGAAGAGGTGACTGGCCGGGGGGCAGGACTTTCGGATGAGGCGCTGAACCGGAAAATCCGTGTCATTCGTGAGGGAATCATGCTTTGCCATCCGGATCCGGAGGACGCTATCGACGTGCTTTCCAAGGTTGGCGGCCTTGATCTGGCTGCTCTGGCCGGTTTTTATATCGGCTGTGCCTGTTATCGGATCCCGGTGGTGCTGGACGGATTGATTACGGCTGCGGCTGCTCTGGCGGCTGTGAAGCTTTCTCCGACGGTAAGGGATTATCTGCTGGCTTCTCACGTATCCGCAGAGCCTGCGGGAGCTATGGCCTTAGAGGCGCTGGGCTTAAAGGCTGCGATCCACGGAGAAATGTGTCTGGGAGAGGGAACGGGAGCCGCGGCGCTGTTTCCCCTTCTTGACATGGCTGCGGCTGTGTACGGACAGATGGAGTCATTTGAGGAAATCCATGTGGAGCAGTACCGCCGTTTCGGAAAGGAAGAGGAAGAATGATCCTGATCACAGGGGGCAGCGGCAGCGGAAAATCCGAATATGGGGAATATAGGGTGATGGAGGAGCAGATGCCCCTTCGCTTCTATGTGGCCTGCATGGAGGTTTACGGGGAAGAGGGGCGCAGGAAGGTAGAACGCCACAGGGCTCTCAGAGCCGGAAAAGGCTTTGTGACCCTTGAAAGGCCCAGAGGCCTGTCCGGACTAAGCTTAAAAGGAGAAGGAAAAAAGGCTGTCATTTTAGAGTGCGTGTCCAATCTGGCTGCCAACGCCATGTTTGAAAAGGAGGGCATACAGCCGGATACAGAGGAACTGGCAGAAGGGCTCTTTGACGATATTCTTTATCTGGATTCCCAGGCTGATTTTCTGGCGGTTATCACAAATGAGGTGGGAGCAGATGGGGAGGACTATACGCCGGAAACCATGGAGTATATCCGCCTTATGGGGCGGCTTAACTGCCTGCTGGCTGAAAGGGCCAGTGAAGTAGTTGAGGTGGTTTATGGGATTCCGGTTGTCCTGAAAGGAGAGAAGGGAAAATGAAGCTTCTGTATTCCTGTATCATAGCAATTTCCATGTATTCCAGGATTCCTATGCCCCAGATCCAATGGACGAAGGAGCGGATGAAGCATGCATTATGCTTTTTTCCTCTGGTGGGTCTGATCCAGGGCCTGTTTCTGGCGCTGTGGCTGTGGCTGGCAGAGGAGGTCTTTCGTTTGTCTCCTGCTATGACCGGCCTGTGGGCGGCGGCTCTTCCTGTGCTTATCACGGGAGGGATTCATATGGACGGCTTTCTGGATACCATGGACGGAGTGTGCTCCTATGGGGATCGGGAAAAAAAGCTGGAAATTTTAAAGGACCCCCATCTGGGGGCTTTTGCGGTTATCTATACGTTTGCATATATGCTCCTTTATGCCGGAGCCTCCTGTGAATTTGCAGCAAGGGCAGAGGGAAGCGCACGGCTGCTCCCTGTGCTTTTTATGACCATGGAGCGGGCCCTCAGCGGCCTGTCGGTGCTTTCCTTTCCTTCTGCCAAAAAAGACGGCCTGGCAGCCTCTTTTGCACAGGCTGCAGAGAAGAAAACAGACCGTATGGGAATGATGCTGTGGCCGTTAGCCACAGGTGCAGTGTCCTGGCTTTTGGGAGGTTTAAGCTGGCTTTTGGCAGCAGCCGTATTTTTTGTACTGCTTTTGATCCTGTTTGTCTGGTTTTACCGGTGGAGCAAAAAGCAGTTTGGAGGGATTACGGGAGATCTGGCCGGGTTTTACCTTCAGGCAGGAGAGCTGGTCTGTCTGATCGCAGCACTGGTTCTCGCCGGCTGGGTTTCAAATAATGTGGGAGGATGAGAAAATGATCCTGATTACAGGAGGACGGGCTCAGGGAAAACGGGCCTTTTGGGAGAAAAACATAGCTTCTGGGGAAGGAGAACCATCAGAAATCTCAGGACTCTGGATCCGAGGGGGGCAGACCAGTTTTGATGAGTGTTTGGACAGCCCCTATGTCTGCGAATTCCATCTTTTTATCCGCAGGCTGCTGTTGGGAGAGCCTTCTTTAAATGCACCCGACTGGGTGTACGGCACTATGGAAAAACGAAACGGCTGCCGGCTGCCGGATCGGGAGGCGTTGACGGAACGTCTTTTTAAAGCCTGTCCCGGCCGTGTTCTGGTAACAGATGAGATCGGCCTTGGCATTGTACCCTTAGATCCCTTTGAAAGGGAATACAGGGAGGAAACCGGGCGGATCTGCTGTCTTTTGGCTGCCCGGTCTGAGCAGGTATGGCGCGTGGCCTGCGGCCTGGGACAGAGGCTGAAATAACGATGAACAGAAAGAGGAATGTTAAGAAATGAGTTTGTTCCACCTATGGAAATTTCACAGCATGGCTCTCATTGCAGGCTGTATTTTAGACTGGCTGATGGGAGATCCCTACTGGCTGTTTCACCCGGTCCGGTTTATGGGAAATATGATAAGCGCGCTTGAAGCGAGGCTTCGGCGCTTGTTTCCTGAGCATCTTTTGCTTGCAGGAGGGGTGCTTGCTGGCTTCATGTGCCTGTTCTGGACTCTGATTCCTGTACTGGGCTTTTTGGGGATATACAGAGGTCTTCTGTCCTTTGGCATTCAGAGACACTGGATCTATATCTGCCTGTTTGTTCTGGAAAGCTTTTTTTGCGGACAGCTTCTGGCGGCCCGAAGCTTACAGACTGAGAGCATGAAGGTCTGTTCGGCTCTGAAAGAAGGGGATATAGAAAAAGCCAGAAAAGCCGTATCCATGATCGTAGGAAGGGATACAGCGGTTCTTGACCGGGACGGAATCGCCAGAGCGGCGGTGGAGACGGTGGCAGAAAATACTTCGGACGGAGTGATTGCGCCTTTTTTCTTTATGGCGGTATTTGGCCCGGCAGGAGGATTTTTCTATAAAGCAGTCAATACCATGGATTCCATGGTGGGATATAAAAATGAAACGTACCTTTTGTTCGGAAGGGCGGCGGCAAAGATGGATGACGCTGTAAACTGGCTTCCAGCCCGCCTTTCCGGGATGCTCCTTACCGCCGCCGCCTGGCTTCTTCCGGGAATGGATGGGAAAAATGCCTGGAGAATCTTTAAACGGGACCGTTTTAACCATGCCAGCCCCAATTCCGCCCAGGGAGAGGCGGCCTGTGCCGGAGCTCTTCATCTGCGTCTGGCCGGGGACGCCTGGTACTTTGGAACTCTTTATAAAAAGCCTTATATCGGCGATGATGACCGGCCTATCCGTCCAGACGACATCAAAGGAGTCTGCAGCCTTATGTTTGGAGCTCAGGGACTTTTGATGGCAGGCCTTGTGATATTACTTTTGTTACTCTAGGAGAGCTTATGGAAATTCCTTATACTCATGGGGGCGATATCTACAGCCGCCCCATAAAAATGGATTATTCTGCAAACATTAACCCTCTGGGTCTTCCGGAAGGGGTAAAGAGAGAGCTGCTTTGCTGCGTGGAGGAAAATGTATGCTGCATTTATCCGGACAGCGCCTGCCGAAGCTTAAAAATGGCTTTATCAGAAATACATCATGTTCCAAAGGAGTGGATTAGCTGCGGAAACGGGGCGGCCGATCTGATTTTTGCACTGGTGGCAGCCTTAAGGCCCAGGCACGCGCTGCTTTTAGCGCCCTCTTTTCTGGAATACAGCCAGGCCCTTCATCTGTGGGGGTGTGAAACAGACTCATTTATGCTGAGGGAAGATGAGGACTTTTCGCTGGACCCATTCAGGTTGAAGGAAGCGCTGTTTCGCGCCAGGGCAGAGAAACAGCCATACGATATCCTGTTTTTATGCAATCCCAATAACCCTACGGGGCTTCCTGTAAAAAAAGAAATAGTGGAAGAAATCGGAGTGGTGTGCAAAGAGACAGGAACCTGGCTGGCTGTGGATGAATGCTTCTGTGATTTTCTGGATGAGCCTGAGGCATATTCAGTAATCCCTAAATTAAAGGATCTGGATCATGTGATTGTCTTAAAGGCATTTACCAAAATTTATGCCATGGCCGGGCTGCGGCTGGGCTACAGCCTCTGTGCAGATCAGGAATTAAACATCCGCCTGGAAACAGTCCGTCAGCCCTGGTCTGTTTCCGGACCGGCTCAGAGGGCCGGTATTGCAGCACTTAAAGAAAGGGATTATCTGGAAGCTACAAAAAGGCTCATTGGGCCGGAGCGGGAACGGATGAAGGGGAAGCTTGTAGAGCTTGGCTTTCAGGTTTATCCCTCCCAGGCCAATTATATTTTTTTCAGAGATCCTGTCTGGAAGGAAGGGGATTCCCTTTATGACAGACTGCTGCGCCAGGGCGTGCTGATCAGAAACTGCGGCAATTATCCCGGATTAGACGGCTCTTATTACCGGATCTGCGTAAAGACAGCGGAAGAAAATGACTGTTTCCTCCGATATCTTACAGAGGCTGTGGGAAGATGATTTCCCTCAAAACGCTATAAGGAGAAGAATAATGGCAAAATGCATCATGATACAGGGAACCATGTCCAATGCGGGAAAAAGCCTTTTGGCTGCCGGCCTCTGCCGGATTTTTGCCCAGGACGGCTACCGGGTCGCTCCCTTTAAATCCCAAAATATGGCTCTTAACTCCTATATCACCGCAGACGGTCTGGAAATGGGGCGGGCTCAGGCGGTTCAGGCAGAGGCGGCTGGGACAGAGCCGCGGGCAGATATGAACCCCATCCTTTTAAAACCCACCACAGACATAGGCTCTCAGGTGATCGTAAACGGTATTTCCAGAGGGAATATGCGGGCGAAGGATTACTTTGCCTATAAAAAAGAGCTGATTCCGGAGATTTTGGCGGCTTATAACCGTCTGTGCGGGGATTATGATATCATTGTCATAGAGGGAGCAGGAAGTCCGGCAGAGATCAATTTAAAAAAGGATGATATTGTAAATATGGGTCTGGCTGCCATGGTGGATGCTCCGGTGCTTTTGGCAGGAGATATTGACCGGGGCGGCGTATTTGCGCAGCTTTACGGAACCGTGGCTCTTTTGGAAGAAAGTGAAAGAAAACGGATCTGCGGCCTGATCGTGAATAAATTCAGGGGAGACTCCTCTATTTTAGAGCCGGGGATTCGGCAGTTGGAGGAGCTTTGCGGTATCCCGGTAGTGGGAGTAGTTCCCTATATGGATGTAGATATTGAGGATGAGGACAGCCTGAGCGAAAAGCTTGGTCAAAGGGAAAAGGGACTGGTGGATCTGGCGGTCATCCGATTCCCTAAAATTTCCAATTTTACAGATCTGGATGTATTTGTGAGGATTCCCGGCGTGACGGTGCGGTATGTGACGAAGGTGTCCGAGCTTGGCACACCGGATCTGGTGATCCTTCCCGGAACGAAAAATACCATAAGCGATCTTTTGTGGATGCGCCAGAATGGTCTGGAAGGAGCCATTCTTAAACTGGCCGGACGGGATGTGCCTGTATGGGGAATCTGCGGAGGATACCAGATGATGGGGGAAGAGGTGATCGATGAGGAAGGAGCCGAATCCGGGGAATGCCGCCGGATTGAAACTATGGGCCTTCTTCCTCTGCGGACGGTTTTTGAAAAAGAAAAAATCCGTACCCGCTCAGAGGGCTCGCTGGCAGAGCTGGACGGTGTGTTTGCGCCCTTGTCCGGCAAATGCATATTTGGTTATGAGATTCATATGGGGCGGACGGAAATTGCATGTCCGGAGGGGCCTGCCGGAACCGCAAGGCTGGTTCCGGACAGGAAAGAGCCGGAAATCTGCCGTCCCATGTGCTATCTTTTTAAAGGGGATACAAAGCAGGTGCAGCCGGATGGCTGGAATAGAGGAAACTGTTACGGAGCTTATGTCCATGGCATATTTGATGCTCCGGGTGTGGCGGATACGCTGGTAAATGCTCTGGCTGAGAAAAAGGGCATTAAGCTGGAAACAAATCTGAAAGAAGAGTATGACGCCTACCGAAACCGCCAGTATGACAAGCTGGCCGGGGAACTGAGAAAGGCTTTAAATATGGAATTGATTTATAAGGTTTTAGGACTTGAGGGCCGGAAGGAGTGAGGTTTTTGGAAGATAAAAGAAATACAGAATATCAGATGCATACAGGACATATCCAGCTGGAGCAGGTACTTCCGGCTGAGATTGAGAACAGAAGCTTTGAGATCATTCAGGATGAGCTGGCTGCCATGGGAAAGGTCCTGGATCCGGTGCAGGATCTTTTGATCCGCAGGGCGATCCATACTACGGCAGATTTTGACTATGCGGACAATCTGGTATTTTCCGAAGGAGCCGTGGAAGCAGGGCTGAACGCACTGCGGGAGGGGGCTGTGATCATTACGGACACAAATATGGCCTGGTCGGGAATCAATAAGAAAAAGCTGGCAAACCTTGGAGGAGAAGCAGTGTGCTTTATGGCAGATGAGTCCGTAGCAGCCCGGGCAGCCGCATCCGGTTCCACCAGGGCTGTTGCCAGCATGGAAAAGGCGGCAGAGCTTTATGGAAATGCTTCCCGTCCCTGTATCTTCGCCATTGGAAATGCCCCTACGGCCCTGGTGCGTCTCTATGAGCTGGTGCAGGAGGGGAGGATTTCTCCCGCCCTTATCATCGGCGCTCCAGTGGGATTTGTAAATGTGGTTCCCTCAAAGGAACTGATTTTGACGCTTCCCCGTACGCCTTATATTGTAGCCAGGGGAAGAAAAGGCGGGAGCAACGTGGCGGCTGCGCTGTGCAATGCGCTGCTGTATCAGGTGTGAGGAGGGGATAAAAAACGGAAATTGGATCCGGAAAGAGATTGGGAGGAGCAGGAAGATTCACCGTGAAAATCACAATCTGGATCGCTGCAGAACACAGTTTGCCCTGGTGGCAGATATGAAAAAAATGGTCTGAGAGAAGCGATTGTAAATAGGTATCGATTATGTTAAGATAGAAACAGATCGCCACATGGACAAGGGTCCTGGGGACGCCGGGTTCGTAGCCCGGAAGGGTCCGGTCCGAATCCGGAATGCAGCCATGTGGGATCTTTTTTTCAGTGCTTTTCTGCATATGACATATCAATTTTCAAATCTTGTCTTTGTAATCGGTGCAGGTTACTGTTTCGCTTAATTCACTGATAAACTGGAAGTTGTTTATTTCTTCTTTTTCGGTTTTTGGGCTGGCAGTTCATCATACATTGCATGAAACAAGCCTGTCAAAAATTCCTTATTATCAACTTCATCTACCAACAACATCTCTTTTGCTCCCTCATAGGGTAATTCATACGGAGCTGTCGGCATATAACTAATTGCTGATTTTACTGGTTTAACAAGTAATCTATCATCATAGATACCGCCTACAATCTTGCCACGATAATAAATAATAAATTCTCCCATCATAGCTCGATAAGTAATTTCTTCTAACTCAGATAGCTGCCCTAAAATAAACTCTAAGTATTCCTTGCTTGATGCCATATTTCCACCTCAAATTCTAATTGTCCTATTTTTCCTTTGCACTTCTAAAAACAAAGAAAAATCCTACGCAACCAATCAATAATCCTAAAAGAGAAAAAGGAGTATCGCTACACTTCATTTTACAACACCAATACCCCAATTATAATCCCCCACACTGCCACAACTGGAATCATATAATACCATTTCCAGGCGTTCCAGCCGCTCCAGATTCCCTCAGCATTTCTCCTATTTTTTTTTAGAACATCCTCAGGAATGAATTTGACCGTCAATGATACCAGTGCAGGAAACAGTATCACATCGTCCAGATATCCCAGAACCGGGATAAAATCAGGTATGAAAATCCACAGGGGAAAGAGCATAGGCTATGGTAAGGCCGGCAAATACCTTTGCGGGAAGCGGCGTATCTTTGTCTTTCAGCGCCAAAAATATAGCAGGAATATCTGTTTTTAATTTCTCTGCCCGTTTTTTAAGATCCATTCTCTTTCCTCCTGCTGTGCTCTGTGAATTTGGTATATTCAGGCCGATTTTATCACAGTTTTAAAGCAAAATCCATACAGATATAAAAATAAAAGCGCTCCCGTATATCATGATCTGTGTACGGGAGCGTTTTAAATCATTTTAAATCATATTGCGATACGGCGGTAAAATCAATGCTTCCCGTTCCAGCAATAGGTACAGAGCTTACAGGGAGAGATTCCCACAGATTCCACCAGATCATCCAGACGGTGGTAGCGGAGTGTGGTAAAATTCAGCCGTTTGCGGATTTCTTCGATCATTTCCGCATAATTTTGGCTGTCAGGGTCTGCATAGCTGTCAAGGATCTCCTGAGATACATTGTCTCCCTCACGGTCGCGGATGATCCGTCGGGTGATCAGATCCAGTTCAGAGGTAGAACGGGAAAAGTTCAAATACGGGCAGCCAAAGAGCAGCGGCGGGCAGGCAGGACGGATATGTACCTCTTTTGCTCCGCTCTGGTAGAGAAATTCTGTGGTTTCTCCTAATTGTGTACCCCGGACAATGGAATCGTCAATCAGCAGAAGCTTGTTTCCTCGGATCAGAGCATCTACGGGGATCAGCTTCATTCTGGCAATCAGGTTTCGCTGGCTCTGATTCTGAGGCATAAAGGATCTGGGCCAGGTAGGTGTATATTTGATAAAGGGACGGGCAAAGGGAACGCCGGATTCATTGGCATAGCCAATGGCGTGAGCGATACCGGAATCAGGCACACCTGCCACAATGTCCGGCTGGGCTTCATCCCGGCGGGCTAAACGTTTTCCGCATTCATAGCGCATTTTTTCTACATTCACACCTTCATAGGTAGAGGTGGGATAACCGTAGTAAACCCAGAGGAAGGAGCAGATCTTCATTTCTTCTCTAGGAGCGCTTAAGGTTTCTACGCCGTCTGCATGGATTTTTACGATCTCTCCCGGACCCAGCTCCCGGTAATCAGTATAGCCTAAGTTGATGTAGGCAAAGCTTTCAAAGGATGCACAGAAGGCGCCTTCTTTTCGACCGATCACAATGGGGGTACGTCCAAGGCGGTCTCTGGATGCGTAAAGGCCGTCTTCTGTAAGAAGGAGAATACTCATGGAGCCCTTGATCTGCTCCTGAGCATAGAGAAGCCCCTCTGTGATGGTAGGTCTCTGATTGATCAAAGCAGCCACCAGCTCCGTAGCATTGATGCGCCCGCCGCTCATTTCCATAAAATGGATGTGACCGTTTTCATAAGCGGATCGGATCAGTTCCTCTTCATTGTTGATCTTTCCTACTGTGGTAATGGCATAACTGCCCAGATGGGACTGGATCAACAGGGGCTGGGGATCGCTGTCAGAGATACATCCGATCCCCATCGTGCCTGTAAGCTCATCCAGATCGCTGTCGAACTTTGTGCGGAAGGGGGAATTTTCAATATTGTGAATGGATCTGGCAAAGCCCCTTCCTTTTTCATATACAGCCATGCCCCCTCGTCTGGTTCCAAGATGTGAATGATAATCTACGCCAAAAAACAGATCCAGCGTACAGCTCTGTTTTGAAACAACTCCAAAAAAACCGCCCATAGAGATTACTTCCTTTCTGTAAAGAATCCATGTATGTATCATAACATGATGTGTTCTTGTTTGACTCTGATATCATAACATATATTAAAATAAAATAACAATAGGGTATATTTATTATTTATACTTATCAAACATATAAGAAAGGGAAAAAGAAACAGGGGAAGAGAAAATCAAAAACGGCCGGAATTGCAAAAAATGACAATTCATTGTATAATAATTCCAAATACAAAGGATAAAAATAGGACAATTTTATCAGACAGGAGAGAGAAGATATGACAGAAAAAAAGCCCTTTACCCTTGTGGTAGCCAAAGACGGAACCGGAGATTATTCCACTGTTACAGAGGCATTGGCAGCTCTGGGAGAAGAAGGGGAGCCGGCGCTTATCTACATAAAAAAAGGTGTATATAAGGAACGCCTGACTATCCGCCGGCCCTTTGTAACGTTTGAGGGCGAGGATATGAATGAAACAGTGGTCACCTATAATCTGGGAGCCAAGATGGAGATGGAAGATGGAAGCCGCAGAGGTACCTTCCGCAGCTATTCTGTCTTAATTGACACGCATGATTTTACGGCCAGAAATCTGACCTTTGAAAACAGCGCCGGACTGGGGGCATTAGTGGGACAGGCTCTGGCCCTTTATGTGGATGGAGACAGGATCCTGTTTGACCGCTGCCGGATGCTGGCCAGCCAGGACACCATTTTTACAGGTCCCCTTCCGCCAAAGGAAATCGAACCAAACGGTTTTATCGGCCCCAAGCAGTATGCCCCCAGGATCAATGGCCGTCATTATTACAAGGACTGCTTTATCAGGGGAGATATTGATTTTATTTTTGGAAGCGCCACGGCATATTTTGAAAACTGTGAGCTGTATTCCCAGGATATCGGCCGGGAGATCAACGGATATGTGACCGCGGCATCTACTCCTGAGGGACAGGAATATGGCTATGTATTTGAGGGCTGCCATTTTACAGGCAACTGTCCTCCAAGGAGCGTTTATCTGGGCCGTCCATGGAGAAATTTTGCAAAAACCGTGCTGCTGCACTGCCGCATGGAGGAGCATATCCGCAGAGAAGGATGGCATGACTGGGGCAAACGGGAGGCGCATGACACCCTGTATTTCGCCGAGGCAGGAAGCACGGGCCCTGGAGCTGTGCCTGAGGAGCGTCCGGAATGGGTAAGGATTCTTTCTGAAGATGAGCTGGAACCTTACAGCCGGGAGCGCGTCCTTGGAGGAAATGACGGCTGGATGAGCGGGCGGTAAGACAGACTGGGAGAGGGGAACTGCATATGGAATTATACCGTATCATCCTGGTGGATGATGAAGAAGAAGTAAGAAAGAGCATTATCCGAAAGATTGACTGGGAAGAGGCCGGTTTTTTTGTGGCAGGAGATGCGGAAAACGGAGAGGATGCGCTGGAAAAGATCGAGGCATTGGAGCCGGATGTAGTGCTGACCGATATCCGTATGCCCTATATGGACGGCCTTACCCTTGCAGAGCGGATCCGGCAGAAATACCCCTCCATGAAAATCGTTATTTTTTCGGGGTTTGATGATTTCGAGTACGCCAAGCAGGCCATTAAGCTCAACGTGACAGAGTACATTTTAAAGCCTGTGAATGTGGAGGAACTGACAGCAATCTTAAAACGGATCAAGGTGAATCTGGATCAGGAAATCGAGCAGAAGCGGAATGTAAACCTTTTGAGAGAGAACTATATCAGAAGCCTTCCTATTTTAAGGGAAAACTTTTTAAATGAACTTGTAAGCCATTCCATGGATCCGGCAATCGTGGAAAGCCGGATGCGGGAATACGATCTGGATCTTCTGGGAGCCAAGAAGTGGATCGCTGCTGCGATTGACATCGAGGAGCCGGAAAAGGAGCGCATGGGCCAGCTGGCCATTCATCAGGAAAAGGATCTGATCCCCATTTCCGTGATGCAGATTTTGGAGGAAAAGCTGGGTGCTTACTGCCGTTTTGCTCTTTTTAACGCAGCCGGTGTTCAGGAATCCGGTCTGTCGGTCATTGCCGCCATTGACGGGGAAAACAGCCAGACAGGCCTTATTGATGTACTGGGAGATATCTGTAAGGAAACCAGAAAGATCCTGGCCGTGCCTGTTACCATTGGTATTGGAAATAATTCCCCACGTCTTTGCCGGATCTGCGATTCATATAAGGAAGCGGTCAATTCCCTGGGGTATAAGGCCATCGTAGGCATTGGAAGTACCATTTATATTAATGATATGGAGCCGGTGAGCCGGGGAAAGCTGGAGCTTGACGGCAAGACAGAAGCGGAGCTGACGGCAGCTATTAAATTCGGCCCCAAAGAAAAGATTGAGAAGGCTGTGGCTCAGATCATGGACAGGATGAATGATGCAAAGGTTCATTTCCGCCAGCAGCAGGCGTATATGCTGTCGGTGGCAAATTCTATGATCCAGCTGCTGCAGCTGTATGATTTGGATATGGAGGCTGTGTTTAACGGAGAGTTAAAGGAAAACGGAAGCCTTGAGATGCTCCCTGGCCTGCAGAAAAAGGAGGATTTTTCCATCTGGCTTTTAAATACAGCGCTCTATATCCACCAGGCCATGAACCGGGAAAGAGACAATACCATGAAGCAGGTGATCCGGGAAGCGAGACAGTATATTCTGGAGCACTATCAGGAGCCGGAGCTGTCCGTGGAACAGATCTGCCGTCATCTGCATATGAGCCCGGCATATTTTTCCACTATGTTCCGGAAGGAAACGGGAAAAACATATGTTGCCTACCTGACAGAGGTGCGTCTTGACAAGGCGGTGGAACTTTTAAATAAGACTGATGACAAGACCTATGTGATCGCGGCAAAGGTAGGATACCAGGAACAGAACTATTTCAGCTATGTGTTTAAAAAACGTTTCGGGGTATCTCCCACGAAATTCAGGGGAGCAAAGTAAATGAAAACATTCAGACAGCGGCAGCTGCCCTTTGGGAATGGCGGTATACGTTCTATTATTTTCCTGTATTTTACAATTACAGCAGCAGCTGCCAGTATTTTTATTGGCCTCTCTCTGTATACGAGAATGTCTGGGCAGGTTTCTGAAACAGTAATGGAGGAAAATCAGATCCTGATCGATCAGGTAAACCGTTCTGTGGAAAATTATCTGAAAACGGTTATGAAGCTGTCTGATTCCCTGTATTACAGTATTATTAAAAATGCAGACCTGTCAGACCCGTCCGTCGGTGAACGGTTTAACCTGCTTTATGAAAATAATATGGATCAGACAGATAGTATCGCTCTTTTTTCGGCTGATGGGGAACTGCTGGAATCGGTACCGGCTCTTCGTGTGCGAAACAATCTGGATGTAACAAGGGAGGCATGGTTTTCCTATACGCTGGATCGGACGGAGAATCAGCATTTTTTTCTTCCGCAGGTTCAGCAGATTTTTGAGAGCAGCAGTGATCAGTACCGCTGGGTGATCCCCATGACGCGGGTGGTGGAGATTACGAAGGGTACGGATACGGTTCAGGGGATTTTGCTGATCCATCTGAATTATACAGGACTTAAGCTGCTTTTGGACGGCGTTACTCTGGGAAATGAAGGGTATATTTATCTCATAGACGGAAACGGAGAGATCATTTATCATCCAAGAGCCCAGCTGATCGATTCGGGACTTGAACATGAAAATAATCGGGCTGTATCGGAATACAGGGATGGGATCTATCAGGAAACCTTTCATGGAGAAGAAAGGGTAATTACCGTAAAATCAGTCGGCTACACAGGCTGGAAGCTGATCGGCGTAGCCCCCAGGCAGACCGTTTCCCTCAACAGCCTTAAGACCCAGCTTCTGGTGGTTTTTGTGGCTGCCTTTATCCTCTTTCTTATGTCTCTTGTTAATTCCTATATTTCATCCAGAATCACTACACCCATACGAAAGCTGGAGCTTTCTGTCAATGAAATTGAAAAAGGCAATCTGAATGCAAAGGTGGATGCGGAAGGATCTTATGAGATCCGGCATCTGGGCCAGTCAGTTCAGAATATGGCAAAGCAGATCCAGGTGCTGATGGCAGATATAGTATCGGAGCATGAAAAGAAACGAAAGCAGGAATTTGATACGCTGCAGTCTCAGATCAATCCCCATTTCCTCTATAATACCCTCGATATTATTGTGTGGATGATCGAAAATGAAAAACCAGATCAGGCAGTGAAAGCGGTCACTGCTCTGGCGCGTTTTTTTCGGATCAGCTTAAGCCGCGGAAAGAGCATTATTACAGTGAAAGATGAACTGGAACATGTGAGAAACTATCTTATGATCCAGCATATGCGGTTTAAAAACCGGTTCAGTTATACCATAGAGGCGGAGGATGAGGTACTGGAACTTGCCAGCCTGAAACTGATGCTTCAGCCGTTGGTGGAAAATGCCATCTACCATGGCATGGAGTTTATGGATGGCGACGGGGAAATCTTTATAAGCGCCTGGAAAGAGGGAGAGGATCTGTACCTGAAGGTGTCTGATAATGGCCTGGGCATGACAGAGGAACAGGTGGCCCGGCTCTTTTCTGATACGCCCCATACCGGCTCGTCCAGAGGTTCCGGGATTGGAGTGAAAAATGTAAATGAGCGGATCCGGCTGTATTTTGGCAGTGAATATGGACTTTCCATTGAATCAGAACCGGATGAGGGAACTGTGGTAACGATCCATCTTCCGGCAGTGGCATACAGCGAGATCCGTCAAAAGGAGGAGCATGACAAAACGTGAAAAACTGATATGGTGTATCTTCGGTGCTATTTTGGGAGTTTTATTCCTTCTTTCCTTCACAGATCTGATCATAAAGGAAAAAAAGGCGGAGATTTATCCTATATCGGTTGTTCTGGATTCTACCACAGATGAGTGCTATGCCAATTTCAAAAAGGGGGTAGAGCAGGCAGCCAGAGACTATAACGCCGATGTGCATTTTGTAACGCTTTATCAGGAGGGGGATGCCCTGCAGCAGGAGGAGCTTATTGAACGGGAGATCAAAGGGGGAGCGCAGGCGGTGATCGTAGCTCCTGTAAGAGAGCTAAATGATCCGGAACGTCTGGAATCACTGGCATATAGCTGCCCTATCATTCTTTTGGGGAATCATCCTTCAAAAGAGCTTCCTGTTACCTCCGTGATCAGAGATTATGAAAAGGAGGGGGAACTTCTGGGACGTGCGGTAGCGGAACAGATTGACAGCGTATCGCCGATTTATGTGTTTGCGAAAGAAAAGTCCGCTGGAAATAATCGTCCTATTTACGAGTCTTTTGTAAAAACGCTGAAAACAGAAGGCTTTGAAGCCGTGCTTTGCAGCAGGGAAAGCGGCTCTGATTTTAAAACAGTTTTTGAAACCATCCTTTATCCGGAAGCTCCGAAAGCAACGATAGCGGCCCTGGATGCAGAAAGCATGACAGAGACAGCACAGATATTAAATAGTGATGACCGGTATACGGGCCGTCTGGCAGGTGTTTTCGGGGTGGGAAGCACCACGTATCTGTTGAATCAGATGGATAAGGGACTGATTCGGGGGCTGGTAGTTCATAACAGTTATAATGAGGGATATCTGTCCGTTCAGAAAGCGGCTGAGGGGATAAAAAAGGGCATGAAACAGGAACGTATCTGTCTTGATTCCTACTATATAGAACGTTCGGACATCCGCAGCCGTAAATTTGAAAAAATGCTTTATCCCATGGATTAGCCGCAAGGAGGGGGAAAATGAAACGATACAGATATGGACTGTTTTTTTTAACGGTGATTCTTGGGGCTTTTGCGTTATACCGCTGTTTTGCAGACCGGTGCCCGGATCACAAAGAACCGGAATCGGTGCGCATCGGCATTACTCTTTACAGAGACGACGATACGTTTATCAATTCAATCTGCCGTATTCTGGAAACAGAAGCAAAAAAGTATGAGAAAACGGAAGGAATACGGATGATCCTGGATGTAATGGATGCCAAGGAGGATCAGAATACCCAGAATAGCCAGGTGGACCGGTTCCTGGCTTTGGGCTGTGATGTGATCTGTGTCAATATGGTAGACCGGTCTGCTGCTTCTGTGATCATTGATAAGGCTATGGACCGGGAGGTCCCGGTGATTTTTTTTAACCGGGAACCTGTGAGTGAGGATTTAAACCGCTGGGAAAAACTTTTTTATGTTGGGGCCAATCCGAAGGAAGAGGGGGTCTGCCAGGGGAATATGATTGCCGATGCCTATGACGCCTGTCCTGAAATTCTGGATCTGAACGGGGATGGAAAGGTAAGCTATGTGATTTTGGAAGGAGAGAGAGGACATCAGGATTCTCTTATGAGGACAGAATGGGCTGTGCAGACATTAAAGAACCGCGGGGTGGATCTGGAAAAACTCACCGGGGGGATCGCCAACTGGCAAAGAAGCCAGGCAGATGCCCTTATGGGGCAGTGGCTGGAGAAATTTCCGGAGCAGATTGAGCTGGTGCTCAGCAACAATGACGATATGGCTTTGGGGGCTATTGATACGCTGCGCCGCCTGGGCATTATCCGGCCGGTGTGTGTGGCAGGGATTGACGGCACTCCGGCTGGACTGGATGCAGTGGAGTCTGGTTTTATGCTTGGAACAGTGGTGATCGACAGAGAAACTTATGGAAAAACCATGATGCGCATGGCGTTGTCTCTGGCAGAGACAGGCAGGACGCCGGAGGACATCAGCCTGGAAAGAGGAGCATATTTCAGGTGTCCTTCCTATCCTGAGATACGAAAGAGGAAAGATGAAGCGCCGGAGACAGGAAAAATAGAATAAAATCACAAAAAAATGAAGAAAAATATCGAAAAAAGAAGAAATCAAATAAATTCGATAATGTGGAAAATAAAAATGTATTGAAAAATGCATAAAAACATTCTAAAATATATCTTGTCAAACGGACATGGTGTCCAATAAAAACAAACAAATGGGAGGAGTTACAACGATGAGAAAATTCAGAAAAACAGCAGCTGTTGCTCTGGCAGCCATGATGGCGTTTTCCGTAACAGGATGCGGAGGCGGAGCAAAGGAAACAACCGCGGCTGCAGCAGCTGACACAACCGCAGCAGGATCTGAAGCTGAGAAGGTAAGCGAGGCAGTTACAGAGGCCGCAAAGGAAGAGGGCAAGAAGATTGAGGATATGACCGTTGGTGTATTCTATTATACATACAGCGACACATATATTTCAAGCGTCCGTACCGCCCTGGACGAGTCCTTAAAGGCAGCTGGGATTGATTTCCAGGATTATGATGCAAACAGCAATCAGACTACACAGAATGAGCAGATCGATACTGCGATCAGCACCGGTGCCAATCTTCTGATCGTAAATATCGTTACCTCCGGTTCTGTTGACGCTTCTCAGGCTATTGTAGACAAGGCACAGGCGGCAGGCATTCCTGTTATCTTCTTTAACCGTGCCGTTGAGTCTGATGAGGAAGAGGGCAAAGTACTTGGAAGCTATGACAAGTGCGCATTTGTAGGAACCGATGCTCCCGAGGCAGGCCATATGCAGGGCGATATGATCGGTAAGTATCTGGTAGAGAACTTTGATGCCGTAGATTTAAATGGTGACGGAAGCATCAGCTATGCAATGTTCATGGGCCAGTTAGGAAACGTAGAGGCAATTTACCGTACACAGTATGCTGTAGAGGATGCAAACAAGGTTCTGACAGAAGCTGGAAAAGCTGAGCTTCAGTACTTTGATTCCTCCAACAAGGACTGCTATCAGGTTGACCAGGACGGCAACTGGAGCGCAACTGCAGCAAACAACTATATGAACACCAACCTGTCCCAGTATAATAAAGAGAACAACAACATGATCGAGCTGATCATCTGCAATAACGATGGTATGGCAGAGGGCGCTATCTCCGCATTAAATGATAAGGGTTACAACCTTGGCGATGGAACCAGCACCACAATTCCTGTATTCGGCGTAGATGCTACAGATGCTGCAAAGCAGCTGATCGCAGACGGCAAGATGACAGGTACCATCAAGCAGGATGCTGAAGGTATGGCAGAGGCAATTGCATTCCTGACACAGAACGTGGCAGAAGGCAAGGCTGTTATGGATGGAACAGACAGCTATAACATTTCTGAGAATGTAAGCAACAAGATCTATATCCCATACGCTGCTTATACAGGCGAATGATGAAAGTCTGATTTTGAAAGCGGCCTCTGCCCCAAGCGGCAGGGCCGCTTTTTGAAAGGAATACACGCAGTAAAAGGAAAGCGGGGAGGGAAGCTGTATGGATAAAGAAGTGCTGCTGCAAATGACAGATATCTGTAAGGAGTTTCCGGGTGTAAAGGCTCTGGACGGCGTTTCTCTGACAGTAAAAAGAGGGACTGTCCATGCTCTTATGGGTGAAAACGGCGCTGGTAAATCTACGTTGATGAAGTGCCTGTTCGGCATCTATAATAAGGACAGCGGACATATTTATCTGGAAGGAAATGAAATTAACTTTAAAAATTCAAAAGAGGCTCTGGAACATGGTGTAGCCATGGTGCATCAGGAGCTGAATCAGGCGTTAAAGCGCAGTGTAATGGATAACCTGTGGCTGGGGCGCTATCCCCGCAAGGGAGTTATGATTGACGAACACAAAATGTATGAGGATACAAAAAAGCTGTTTAACGATCTGGGAATCGATGTAGATCCCAGACGGATTATGAGCACCATGCCTGTATCCCAGCGTCAGATGCTGGAGATCGCAAAGGCGGTATCCTATGACGCAAAGGTGATCGTATTTGACGAACCCACCTCATCCCTTACGGAGCAGGAGGTAGAGCACCTCTTTGATATCATCAATATGCTTCGTGACAAGGGCTGCGGCATTATTTACATTTCCCATAAGATGGCAGAAATCCTGCGTATTTCTGATGAAGTTACAGTTATGCGCGACGGTACCTGGGTAGCCACGGAGCCGGCAAAGGAGCTGACCACAGAAAAAATCATCAAACTGATGGTAGGCCGTGAACTGAACAATCAGTTCCCGCCAAAGACAAACAAGGCAGGAGAGGTGGCCCTTGAGGTAGAGCATTTAAGCGGCCAGTATTCTCTTTTAAATGATGTTTCCTTTAATGTAAGAAAGGGTGAGATCATTGGACTGGCAGGCCTGGATGGAAGCGGACGGACAGAGGTTCTTGAGAATCTGTTTGGTATTGCCACCAGAAAGTCGGGAACGATCCGTCTGGACGGGAAGCAGGTCTTAAACCGGAATGCAAGAGAGTCCATCAAAAATGGTTTTGCCCTTTTGACCGAGGAGCGCCGTGCAACCGGTATTTTCGGTATTCTGGATATTCGTGAAAATACGGTTATTTCGAACCTTAAAAATTATCGGAGCAAGGCATTTCCTTTGATGCTGGACGACAAAAAGATGAGACAGGATACCCAGTGGTCCATTGACGCCATGCATACAAAGACGCCTACCCAGGAAACAAAAATCCGCAGTCTTTCCGGAGGAAACCAGCAGAAGGTTATTCTGGGAAGATGGCTTCTTACAAAGCCAGAGGTGCTGCTTCTGGACGAGCCTACACGAGGAATCGACGTAGGTGCGAAATATGAGATTTATCAGCTGATCATTGACCTGGCAAATGAAGGCAAGGTAGTCATCATGGTATCCTCAGAAATGCCGGAGCTTTTAGGAGTATGCGACCGTATTCTGGTGATGTCAGGAGGACGGCTGGCAGGGGAAGTTGACGCCAGAAATACCACTCAGGAAGAAATTATGACACTTGCAGCTAAATATGTATAAAAGGGGGATATGGACAAATGAGCCGACTGAATATTTTCGCAGCTATCCAGGGGAAAATAGATTACTACAAAAGTCTGGATGCAAAAGATAAAACCACCTACTGGAAGGAAGCCCTGATCAACAATGCGCTTTACATCCTGCTGATCATTGCTATTATTTACACCTATTCTCAGAACCACAAGTTCCTTTCAGGAAACTCCATTGTAAACATTGTCAGCCTTTCAGCAGCAAACATCCCCATTGCCTGTGGTATTGCAGGATGTATTGTACTGACCGGTACAGACCTTTCTGCAGGACGCGTTGTAGGTTTGACTGCCTGTATTTCCGCATCCCTGCTGCAGTCCTTAAGTTATGCAACAAGAATGTTCCCTGACCTTCCGGTTATGCCTATCTGGGTTGTAATTCCTCTGGTTATGGTTGTGGGAGGTATTGTAGGATGGGTCAACGGTTTTTTCGTAGCCAAGTTTAAGCTTCATCCCTTTATCGTTACTTTGGCTACCCAGCTGATCGTATACGGCGCTCTGCTGATGTATGTTATGATCAATGGAAACAACGGCCAGCCTCTTTCCGGCCTGGATGATTCCTTTAAGAGCTTTGTAACAGGCAGCAAGCTGTCTCTGGGCGGCATTCCGATTCCAAACTATGTATGGTATGCAATTGTTATCGTAGTCGTAATGTGGTTTATCTGGAACAAAACTGCGTTTGGCAAAAATATGTTTGCCGTAGGTTCCAATCCGGAAGCGGCCAATGTATCCGGTGTTAATGTAAACAAGACGATCATTATGGTACATACTCTGGCAGGTATGATGTATGGTCTGACCGGTTTTATCGAGTCTGCACGTATCGGTTCCAATACTGCCAATACAGGTCTGAACTATGAGTGTGATGCGATTGCAGCCTGTGTAATCGGCGGTGTATCCTTTGTAGGCGGTACTGGTAAGATCAGCGGCGTGGTACTGGGCGTGTTCCTTCTGCGGATCATTTTCGTAGCGTTGAACTTCCTGTCCATTAACCAGAACCTGCAGTACATTATCAAGGGACTTATCATTCTGGTGGCATGCTCCATCGATATGAGAAAGTATCTGGTAAGAAAATAATAAGCTGAATTTTTATTGCTGCGGAAGCGGATTGTACGCATCCGCAGCAATTTTTGTCTGAACGATTATCGTATGAATGTGACACAAGGAGGTTTCCGCATGGAAGAAGAGAAGAAAAAGCTTTTTGGCAGAGGGATTTATGGAAGCAAGGATGTGCCCATACGGATCCTGGATGGCCTGATCGTGGGAATGATCCTTTTAGCAGTTGTGCTGACCGTTATTTTCAGTATCAACGGAGGATACCGTGTGACTTTTGACACCCGGGGCGGCGGAGAAATCCCCTATCAGAAGCTGCGCTATGGAAAATTAGTGGAAAAGCCTGAGGAACCTCAGAAGCCAGGATATGAATTTGTGTGCTGGAAGAGAGAAGAGGCAGAAGGGGAGTGGTCGTTTGAGCACGATCAGGTAAAAGGAGATATGACGCTGACTGCCCAGTGGAAGCCTGCCTCTGTTCTGGTTAAGTTTGATCTGGATGGGGGAACGGTAGATGGAAAGACAGAGGCAGAACCGGTTTTTGTGACCTATGGGGAAGTGTACGGAGCACTTCCGGAACCTGAAAAAACGGGCGTATCCTTTAAGGGATGGATTTACAGCGGTCAGATGATCGAAGCTGACACAAGAGTAGCCATGACAGGCGAACATGTCCTTACGGCTGTTTATGAGGATTAGAAAGGCGGCTGTTCTGATACAGTCCCGAAAAGGTAACATCCTCCCCAAACCAGTCCGGCGGCGTAAAAGAATCTGCATCCTCTATGGTAGGAAATTCCACCTCCGCTAAGATCAGTCCCTTGTAGCAGCCGGAAAAGATGTCCAGTTCAATGGTCAGATCGGTTCTTCCTTCCAGGGGAAGGAGCCAGCGCACTTTTGTGAGGACCAGGCCGTCGGCTTTTTTTAAAAGATGTTCATAGGACTCCTTTGTGAGAGGAAGATTATATTCTTCCCTTGCAAGGAGTCCTTTTCCTTTGTAGGTGAGATAATAGGAATCGTCCTCCCGGCGCACACGCACCACGGGATCAGTGCACAGATAGGCCTGCTCAATGGCATGGCAGGGAAAGGCCCGGTAATTTTCCGGCAGATCATTCAGACATTCGATCTTGTATTTACGTTCGATTTCCATTTAAAACACTCCTTTGTGAGATTTATCTATATTTTATCCCTTTTCGCAGAGACTATCATATCATTTATCTCTTTTCAGGGAAAGGGAGAAATGATAAAATAATGTCAATATAAGATAAAGGGAGAATATATTATGTCAAAGGTTTTTGCATTTGTGGCAGACGGACTGGAAGAAGTAGAGTGTCTTGCAGTGGTGGATGTTTTGAGGCGTTCCGGCGTGGATACAGAACTGGTATCGGTGATGGGCCGGAAAGACATTACCGGCGCTCACGGAATCCACTTTCAGGCAGACGTTCTTTTTGAAGAGGTAAATACGGATGAGGCGGACGTACTGTTTCTTCCGGGAGGGATGCCCGGAACCAGCAACTTAAAAGCACATGAGGGATTGTCTGAAGCCATCTGCCGTGCTAATAAGCAGGGCAGGAGGCTGGCGGCCATCTGCGCGGCTCCCAGTATCCTGGGAGAGATGGATCTGTTAAAAGGACGGACTGCCACCTGTTATCCTGGCTTTGAAGACATGCTTCACGGGGCTTCCCATACGCTGCAGGGCGTAGTGACAGACGGAAATATCACTACAGCCAGAGGACTTGGCTATGCGCTGGATCTGGGCCTGGAACTGGTACGCCTTCTTTTAGGATCCCAGCATGCTGCCGGCCTTAGGGCTGCGATCCAGTACAATCAGGCAAAATAGACGGATCTGCTTAACTTTTTCAAAAAATACTAGCCTTTTTCCCGTCTCCATGATATAATGCTACATTGAAGTGTAGCGCCCTCATGGTTATGGGCGAATCACATATATTTTAAGGAGGAACCCGTAATAATGAGTGTACAGGTAGAAAAGTTAGAGAAAAATATGGCTAAGCTGACCGTTGAAGTCAGCGCAGAAGATTTTAAGGCTGCGATCAAGAAGGCTTACAACAAGACAAAGAACCGTTTTGCAATCCCCGGCTTCCGTAAGGGCAAGGCTTCTCAGGCTGTGATCGAGAAGATGTACGGTGAGGCTGTATTCTATGAGGATGCTGCTGACGAAGCGATCAACTCTACCTATGCTGAGGCTATGAAGGAGAGCGGACTGGATATCGTTTCCAGACCGGAGATCACAGTAGAGCAGATTGGTAAGGATCAGGCATTCATCTACAGCGCATTAGTTGCTGTTAAGCCGGAAGTTACCTTAGGCGAGTACAAGGGCGTTGAGGTTGAGAAGGCAGACGCTGCTGTAACTGCTGAGGATGTTGAGGCAGAGCTTAAGAGAGTACAGGAACAGAATGCAAGACTGCTGACTGTTGAGGATCGTCCGGTAGCTGACGGCGACCAGACTGTCATCGACTTTGAGGGCTTTGTAGACGGCAAGGGCTTTGAGGGCGGAAAGGCTGAGGATTATCCTTTAACCATTGGTTCTCATTCCTTCATCGATACCTTTGAGGAGCAGCTTATCGGCAAGAACATCGGTGAGGAGTGCGAAGTAAACGTTACCTTCCCAACTGAGTACCATGCAGCAGAGCTGGCAGGAAAGCCTGCTATGTTCAAGGTAACTGTAAAGGAGATCAAGGTAAAAGAGCTTCCTGCCCTGGATGATGAGTTCGCATCTGAGGTTTCCGAGTTTGATACTCTGGATGAGTACAAGCAGGATATCGAGAAGAAGCTCCAGGAGAGAAAAGAGAAGGCAGCCGCTTCCCAGAATGAAGACCGCGTAGTTGCAAAGGTAGTTGAGAATGCCTCCATGGAGATTCCGGAGAAGATGATCGACGCTCAGGTTGACAACATGCTTCGGGAAACTGCACAGCGTATGCAGAGCCAGGGTCTGTCCATGGATCTGTACATGAAGTACACAGGCATGACTGCAGATCAGATGAAGGATCAGATGCGTCCTGAGGCTGTAAAGCGCATCCAGACCAGACTGGTTCTTGAGGCAGTTGTAAAGGCTGAGAACATCGAGACTTCTGAGGAGAAGTTAGATGAGGAGATCGCAAAGATGGCTGAGGCCTACAAGATGGAGGCTGACAAACTTAAGAGCTACATGACGGACAGCGATAAGGACCAGATGAAGCAGGACCTTGCAGTTCAGGCAGCAGTTGATCTGTTAGTATCCGAGGCTAAGCTGGTTTAATCCACACAGGATGGCAGGGGGATCCCTTCTTTCGTGTGTCTGAAAGGCGCAGGAAAGGGAGGATCTCCCTGGTTTCATTTTGAAAATAAGTGTTTTATTATACAGAATTACAGGAGGATGGTTACATGAGTTTAGTACCCTATGTCATTGAACAGACCAGCAGGGGAGAGCGTTCCTACGATATCTACTCCAGGCTGTTAAAGGAGCGTATCATATTCCTGGGCGAAGAGGTAAATGATACTTCCGCAAGCATTATTGTGGCTCAGCTTCTGTTTCTGGAGGCGGAGGATCCTTCCAAGGATATCCACCTTTATATCAACAGCCCCGGCGGTTCCGTATCCGCAGGCTTTGCTATTTATGACACCATGAAATACATCAAATGCGATGTGTCTACGATCTGCATCGGCATGGCAGCCAGCATGGGTGCATTCCTTCTTGCAGGAGGAACAAAGGGCAAGCGCTTTGCTCTTCCCAATTCCGAGATCATGATCCATCAGCCCTCCGGCGGAGCCAGAGGCCAGGCGACAGAGATCAAGATTGTAGCTGAAAACATTTTAAAGACCAAGAAAAAGTTAAATGAGATCCTGGCAGCCAATACAGGCAGATCCATTGAGGAGATCGAGCGGGATACGGAGCGCGACAACTATATGTCTGCTGAGGAAGCAAAGGCATACGGCCTGATCGATGAGATCCTCACACATCATTGAGAAGAGTTAGGAGATAGGAAAGGGTAGGTATAGTATGCCAGTTAGACCAGATGACACGATCCGCTGTTCCTTCTGCGGAAGGACGCAGGATCAGGTACGCAAGATGATTGCCGGAACGGGCGACAGTAATGTATATATTTGTGACGAGTGTATTGAACTGTGCTCTGAGATTCTGGAGGAGGAGTTAGAGGGAGATGCAGAGGAGGCTTCTGTCTTAAATGATATCCATCTGTTAAAGCCAAAGGAGATCAAGGCATTTCTGGATGAGTATGTGATCGGACAGGAGGCGGCAAAGAAGGTTCTTTCCGTTGCCGTGTACAATCACTACAAGCGCGTCACCTCCTGCAGGCATATGGATGTGGATGTGCAGAAGAGCAATATCCTGATGATCGGCCCCACGGGCTCCGGTAAAACCTATCTTGCACAGACTCTTGCGAAGATTTTGAATGTCCCCTTTGCCATTGCAGATGCTACGGCCCTCACAGAGGCAGGATATGTAGGCGAGGACGTGGAAAATATTCTCTTAAAGCTGATCCAGGCGGCTGATTACGATGTAAACCGTGCGGAGTACGGCATTATTTACATTGATGAGATCGACAAGATCACTAAAAAGGCAGAAAATGTTTCCATTACCCGCGACGTGTCCGGCGAAGGCGTACAGCAGGCGCTTCTTAAAATCTTGGAGGGAACCGTTGCCAGCGTTCCGCCTCAGGGAGGCAGAAAGCATCCTCATCAGGAGCTGATCCAGATCGACACCACCAATATCCTCTTTATCTGCGGCGGCGCCTTTGACGGTCTGGAAAAGATCGTGGAACAGCGCATCAGCGCTGGCTCTATCGGCTTTAATGCTGAGGTGGTAAACCGCAATGAGATGGATATTGATGAGCTTCTGCGCAAGGTAGAGCCTCAGGATCTGACAAAATTCGGCCTGATCCCTGAGTTTATCGGCCGTGTGCCGGTAGAGGTATCTTTAGAGCAGCTGACAAAGGAAGCTATGGTGCGCATCCTGTCTGAGCCGAAGAATGCTCTGACAAAGCAGTACCAGAAGCTGTTCGAACTTGACAATGTAAAGCTTGAGTTTACCAAAGAAGCATTGGAGGAGATTGCCAGACTGGCGGTAGAGCGCAAGATCGGAGCCAGAGGACTGCGTTCCATTTTGGAAAGCGCAATCATGGATCTGATGTATGAGATTCCTTCCGATGATTCCATTGGTATCTGCACCATTACAAAGGCTGTGATCGATAAAACAGGGGAGCCGGAGTTTGTATACAGAGATATGCAGCCGGCAGCCAGAAAGCCTTTATCCGAACGGATCAGAGGAGGAAGAAACGGGGAGATCGCTTAAGGCGTACCGTTGATCGATGAAAATTAGCAAGAACATTTCAGACCGCTGCAAACCAGATTCCTGCATTTGCAGCGGCCTTTTTAAAGATACGAGGTGACAAACAGATGGAAGAACGAGTGATAACCATGCCGGTAGTGGCCTTAAGAGGACTTACCATTCTTCCGGGAATGGTACAGCATTTTGATGTAAACAGGCCCAGGTCCGTAGCGGCGGTGGAAAAGGCCATGATCGGAGATCAGAAGCTGTTTTTAGTCAGCCAGAGGCATCCGGAAATTCCGGATCCTGAGCTTAAGGATTTATACCAGGTAGGTACCATTGGAGTCGTAAAGCAGCTGGTGAAGCTGCCGGGAAAGACAGTGCGGGTGCTGGTAGAAGGGCTTGAGCGTGCGGAGCTTCTTGATTTTGATTCGCAGGAGCCCTGTCTGATCGGAGAGATCAGTTCCATGGAGCCGGAGCAGGAGGATGCAGATGACTTGGCAAAGGAAGCCATGGTGCGGATCATCCGGGAAAAACTGGAGGAGTATGGAACCGTAAACTTAAGGGCAGCCAAGGAAAACCTGCCGTCCCTTCTTCTGATCAACGACCTGTCTGAGCTGTTGGATCAGATTGCGATCCAGCTTCCCTGGGATTATACGGTGCGCCAGAATGTGCTTGAGTGCACCCTGCTTTCCGTCCGCTATGAGACCGTGCTTCAGACGCTGCTTACCGAGATGGAGGTTTACCGGATCAAAAAAGATTTTCAGGAAAAGGTAAAGGCAGATATCGATAAGAATCAGAAGGAATACATCCTCAGAGAGCAGATGAAGATCATCCGTCAGGAGCTGGGAGAGGATACTTCCCTGTCAGATGCAGATGATTATCAGGAAAAGGCAGAGAAGTTAGAGGCAGAAAAGGAAGTAAAGGAAAAGCTTTTAAAGGAAGTCGGACGCTTCCGTACCATGCCCACGGGAAGCCAGGAGGCAAATGTGCTGCGGACCTATATTGAAACCCTTTTAGAGCTTCCTTGGAAAAAAATGTCAAAAGATAATGATGATATCCTTCATGCCCAGGAAGTGCTTAATGAAGACCATTACGGCCTGGAAAAGGTAAAGGAGCGTATTCTGGAGTATCTGGCTGTGCGCAGCCTTACAAAGAAGGGCACCAGTCCCATTATCTGTCTGGTAGGCCCGCCGGGAACGGGAAAAACATCTATTGCCAGATCTGTAGCCAGAGCGCTGAATAAAAAGTATGTGCGCATCAGTCTGGGTGGCGTCCGGGATGAGGCTGAGATCCGGGGCCATCGGAAAACATATGTTGGCGCTATGCCCGGCCGTCTGGCAGAGGGACTGCGTCAGGCGGGAGTGAGCAATCCGCTGATGCTTCTTGATGAGATTGACAAGGTAAGCAGCGATTATAAGGGCGATACCTCATCGGCTCTTTTAGAGGTCTTAGACGGCGAACAGAATGTGCGGTTCAGGGACCACTACATAGAGGTGCCCATTGATTTATCCCAGGTTCTCTTCATTGCCACGGCCAACACAACCCAGACCATTCCAGGGCCTCTTCTGGACCGTATGGAGGTCATTGAGGTAAACAGCTATACGGAAAATGAGAAGTTCCACATTGCAAAGGATTATCTGGTAGGAAAGCAGAGAGAGAGAAGCGGACTGACAGAGGAGCAGATCGTATTTTCCGATAAGAGCCTGGAAAAGATTATCCACAATTATACCAGAGAGGCCGGAGTGAGAAACTTAGAGCGCCGGATCGGAGACGTGTGCCGCAAGGCCGCCAGAGGGTATCTGGAGGATAAGAAGCACAGCCGTATCCGCATCACGGAAAGCAATCTGGAAAAATATCTGGGAAAGGAAAAGATTACCTTTGAGGATGCAAATGAGGAGGACGAGGTGGGAATCGTACGGGGACTGGCCTGGACCAGCGCCGGAGGCGATACTCTTCAGATCGAAGTCAATGTGATGCCTGGAAAGGGAAATCTTTTAATGACCGGACAGCTGGGAGATGTAATGAAAGAATCCGCTCAGACGGCTCTTACCTATGTGCGTTCTATCTGCCCGGAATACGGGCTGGCAGACGATTATTTTGAAAAACATGACCTGCATATCCATATCCCGGAGGGCGCTGTGCCAAAGGACGGCCCATCAGCAGGCATTACCATGGCGACAGCCATGCTGTCTGCTGTGACAGGAAAGAAGGTTCTTGCAAAGGTAGCCATGACCGGTGAGATTACCTTAAGAGGCCGGGTACTGCCTATCGGAGGCTTAAAAGAAAAGATCCTGGCAGCCAAGATGGCCCATATTAAGAAGGTTCTTGTGCCGGAGAAAAACAGGCCGGATATCGGAGAGCTTTCTAAGGAGATCACAAAAGGACTGGAAATCGTATTTGTTAAAAACATGGAATCAGTGGTAAAGGAGGCATTTGCATGATTATTAAATCCGTAGATCTGGAAACCGTATGCGGCGTCACCAGCCGTCTGCCGGAAAATACGCTGCCGGAATTTGCCTTTGCAGGCAAATCCAATGTGGGCAAATCTTCCCTGATCAATGCCCTGATGAACCGCAAGTCCTATGCCAGAACCTCGTCCCAGCCGGGAAAGACGCAGACCATCAATTTTTACAACATCAATCAGGCGCTGTACTATGTAGATCTGCCTGGATACGGCTACGCAAAGGTTTCTCTGGAGGCCAAGGCAAAGTGGGGAAAGATGATCGAGCGGTATCTGCAGAAATCCCCCATGCTTAAGCTGGTGTTTCTGCTGGTGGATATCCGCCACGAGCCCTCTGCCAATGACAAAATGATGTACGACTGGGTGGTGAGCAATGGCTACCATCCGGTGATCATCGCCACCAAGCTGGACAAGCTCAAACGCAGCCAGGTGCCAAAGGCCGTAAAGACCATCCGCACAGGGCTGGGAATGGAGAAAGAAGATATCCTGATTCCTTTTTCTGCTGAGACAAAGCAGGGGAGAGAGGAGATATGGGAATTGATTGAGAGTGTGGCGTTGGGAACAGAAGAATAAAGAAAAAGGGACTCCCCGGCTATATCCATTCAGCCGGGGAGCCCTTTTTACAACAGCTTACTGATATTAATACAAAGATCCGAATAAATCCCCACCCTGATATCACTCTCAAAGGGAAAGATAACAGGGGCAAATTCGGCGGGATCCTGATCGTAGAGATGAACAGTTGTACATTTTTTGACCGGGTCAACGATCCAATATTCACGGACGCCGGAATTTAAGTACAGGACGGGTTTTTGAACATAATCCATCCTCCGGCTGCTGGGGGATACAATCTCGATGATAAGATCCGGAGCACCGGAGCATCCACGGTCTGTCAGCTTGTCAGGATCGCAGATGACAGAAAGATCCGGCTCTACCCAGTTTTTGTCCTCACAGTCCAGATTGACAGCAAAGGGGGCGGCATAGATCTGGCAGTTTCCCCGATGTTCCTCAATGTATGTTCCAATGGTGATATACAGCTGTCCGGATATTCTCTGATGGATTCGGCTGGAAGGAGTCATGTTATAGAGCTGTCCGTCAATTAACTCTGCCCGGGTATTTTCTGGCAGATTCCAGTAATCATCCGATGTATAAAGTCTGGGTTTTAACAAAGGCATAAAATGGTTTCTTTCTGAAAACGAAATTTCCGTTTATGTTACGACAGCAGCGTATGCATAATATGGAAATAGATTTCCTGGCTTTTAGAGCGCCAGGCGCTGCACATATCCTCGGCTTGATCCTTGTCCGGAACGGACAGATCCAGACGGATCAGGACGGATTTGTTTTCCCGTACCTCGCAGTGAACGATATAGTCCTGATTGGTGCCTTTATAGAAATCAGCCGTGGTTCCTACCTCTTCACGGAGTCGGAATTTATTTTCCTTTAAATACTGATCCATGTCCTCCACAATGGCTGGGGATATATTTTTGCCGAAAAAGTTTAAGGTTTCTTCCCCCTCCTTTGTAATCTCATAGCGTGTGCTGCTGTGGCTGGCTTCCTTATGGATCAGTCCTGCTTCCTCCAGTTCATTTAGGGCCTGCTGAAGGGTAAAATAGGTAGTATATTCGTGCTCCGTAAAAAAGCTGGTCAGCTGGGCGTTGCTTAAGGGGAAGTTCACCTGCTTTAACATATACAGATTCATCAGTTTATATAGGGTCATAGGCTCAGTCAGCATATCGCGCACTCCATTGAATAAAATTGTTGCAATTCTTACCGTCTATCATACCAAGTTTAAGGGGGTAAATCAAGCTGTAGTGCAGATTTCTCTTTTAAATTATATGAAAATGTGTTATCATGAAACGTAAGCAAAAAGCATAAGAGGAAGACACAGGTGGTAGGTGTATGAGAGAACGGATCAACCGTTTGGCCAGAGGCATCGTTGACGGCGGTGTTCCGGGGCTGATGATAAAGCCTGAGCGTCTGGAAGGCTCCTTTGGGGCAGGCCAGACGGTAAAGGGCGAATTTCTTGTGCAGAGTACGAATGATCTGTACATAAAAGGACTGGTCTATTCCAGCAATGAGAGAGTACGGGCTGTAAATGAGGCTTTTGGAGGCCTTCGCAGCCATATTATATATGAGGTCGACACCCGCTGTATGGAAGATGGAGACGAAATCAAGGGATCTTTTTACCTGGTCACCAATGGAGGTGAGAGGGAGATTCCTTATTCTTTGCGCATTCAGACGGGAACCGGAGGGGAGGAACTGGCATCTTTAAAGACGGCCAGAGACTTTGCAAACCTTGCGCGGAAAAATATAGAGCTGGCTTTGCGTCTGTTTGAGTATCAGGATTTTATACAGGCGCCCTTTATGCAGGAACCGGAAGCCAGAAGCATTTACGAAGGCCTGCGGGGAAGAAACGGAAGGAAAAATCTGCTGGAAGAATTTCTGGTGGCTCTTCATGTAAAGGAGCCGGTGAGGATCAGCACAGATACATCGCCCAGATGCTATAGGGATTTGGAAGAGGAGAAGGAAGACTTTATTGAGCTGGCGCTCAGCGGATGGGGATATAAAGAGGCCGTGCTTCAGGCAGAGGGAGCGTTTATTTCTCTGGAAACGTCTTCTGTGACAGACCGGGATTTTACGGAAAACCGCTGCCAGATCCCTTATCGAATTTTACCAGATGCTCTTCACGGAGGAAAGAACATGGGGCGGATCGTGATCCGTACCCCGCGCCGGGAGTTTGTGATCCCTATTGAGGCCGAGAGAAGGAAACGCCGGGATCCATACAGGGAAACGGCAGAGGATAAAAAAGGATTTCTGGAATATATACAGAAGCGGCTCCTCTATGAACTTGCTGCTTCTACGGACAGAGAATGGGAGGAGGAGCTGCTCCAGGAAACAGAAAAGCTTCGCATTCTTTATCCAAAGGATGGCAGGGTGCGTCTTCTCAGGGCAGAGCATCTGATGCTTTCCGGACGCAAGGATACAGCGCAGGCGGCTCTTGAAGAGGTGCGGGAGGAAGTCCTGAAGGAACAGGAAAAGATGCCGTGGCTGTACTGCTATTATGAATATTTGTGTCTTTTATTAAATCCCTCAGAAAGCAGAAAGGAAGAACTGATACGTTATATAAGGAAGCATCTCTGGGAAAAGGGCAGTCCATCCCCATGGCTGCTGCTCCTTTTGATCCGTACCGATGAGACCTGTCTTCAGAATCCTCTGGATCTGTACCGTTCTATGGAAATGCTCTTTGCCAACGGGTGCAGAAGCCCGTTCCTTTACGGAAGAGCCTGCCGTCTGCTTACAGAACATCCGGTACTGTTTTTAAAGCTGGGTGCATTTGAACTTCAGGTGCTTCAGCTTGGGATCCGGGAAGGGCTTTTAGACAGGGAGACAGTTTTAAAGGCAGCAGATTTTATTTCCGCACAGAAATATTATAGAAAGCCCGTGTGGAGACTGGCAAAACAGCTCTATAAGGCATATCCGGAGCGGAAACTTTTAGAGGCGGTCTGCGGTTTGCTGATCCGTGGGGAACAAAAGACTGGAGAGGCGTTTTTATGGTATGAAAAGGCCCAGGAGGCTCATATCAACATTACAAGGCTGTATGAGTATTTCCTTTATTCCCTGCCAGACGACTATAACCGTCTGCTGCCGAAAGAGGTGCTTTTATATTTCTCCTATGATAAGACTCTGGACCGGGAGCATCGGTGCATTCTTTACAGGAATATCCTGCTGTACATGAATCCCTCGTCTGAGCTTTATCAGTCATACATTAGGGAAATGGAGCAGTTTGCCATGGAGCAGCTCTTTGCCCTGCGGATTGACAGCCGGCTGGCGGTGATCTATGAGCATATGATCTACCAGGATATGATTGATGAGCGGGCGGCAAAGGTCCTGCCTGCCATCCTTTGCTCCCGGCGCATTATTTGTGAGGAGCCCGGAATGAAGTATGTGGTCGTCCGCTGTGAAGAGCTGCAGGATGAGGAAACATATGCTCTGGAAAAGGGAGAGGCATACGTTCCGGCCCGTTCCGGCCATATGATCTTAATGTTCCAGGATGCCTATGGAAACCGGTATCTGGATGTGAAGCACAGAAAATATCCTGTAATGGATAAAAAGGAACTGCTGGACCGGTGCGCTAAACTGGCTCCTGATCATCCCATGCTGCTTTTAAGGGCCTGCTGTCAGGTGATGGGAGAAGGGATCCATACTCTTCAGGAAGCTCATATGTTAGATGAGGCAGCGCATCTTCTCCGGTTAAATCCTGTGTTTGAGACCGGACTGAGGGAACAGGTAGTGGAATTTTACTGCCGTATGGAAGAGGATGACAGGGAGGACAAAAACAGTGCAAACTGTGCCTGTCTGGTTCAGATGGATAAGGAGGATTTAAGCGAAAAGGCAAGAAAGCGGATCTGTGAGACCCTGATCGGACAGGATTTTCTCAGGGAAGCTTATGATATGATCTGCAGGTTTAAGATCACAGATATCGATGTACAGCTTCTTTCCAGACTGTGCAGCCGGATGATCTTACAGCAGCTTTTTGATCAGGATGACTGGCTTTTATCTTTTTCCTATCGTGTATTTGAAGCAGGAAAGGCAGATAGTGTGGTTTTGGATTACCTTTGCGAGCATTTTAACGGAACGGTGTCTCAGATGTACGGGATACTGATCCGGGGCGTGCAGGAGCATATCGAAACCTATGATCTGGAGGAACGGCTGCTGGCTCAGATGTTGTTTACCGGCTGCTGCGACCGCATAGATTCTGTATTTGATCTGTATATGAGCCGCAAAAAGACCAGAGAAAGTATTGTGAAGGCTTATTTTACAGAAAAATGCGCCCAGTATTTTCTGGAAGGAACGGAAATGGATCCCAAGGTATTTGACTACCTGAAAAAAGCCGCCAGGATGAGCCTTAACAGAGAAAAGCTTCCTACGCTGTATCTGCTTTCCCTGACCAAATATTTTGCAGGGATCCCTGAAATCAGTCCGGAAGATAAAGAGCTGCTTTTATTTATGACACGTCTCCTTTTGGAGCAGAGACTCATATTTCCGTATACCAGAGACCTGTCCCGCCATATTCCTGTTCCGGAGGATATCCTGGATAAGACCATGGTGGAGTACCATGGTGACAGGGATCGGGCGCCCTGGATGGAAGTCCGTCTGCTGCCGGAAGAAACCTCTTTTCACCGGGAGGAAATGCGGAGGGTTTACCAGGGGATTTATGTAAAGGAAATGGTGCTTTTCGAGGGAGAGACGTTAGAGTACCAGATTTATGAAAGAGGGAGCCGGGGAAGGGTTCTGACAGCCGAGGGAAGGCTTACCTGCGACCATAAGCTGGATGGGAGGGAAAACAGCCGTTTTGCCTGCTTAAACCGCATGGGAGCAGCATTAAAAGAGAAAAATGAGGAAAAGCTTGCTGGTGCCATGGAGGACTATCTGAAACGGTCCGCCGTGCTGGGAAGCCTGTTTCCGGTGAAAGAATAGATGGAGGAGACAGCGGATGGACGGCCTAGTGATCGGTCTGGATCTGAATGATGAGTATACTCAGATCAGCTGCTATGGAAAAGAAATATCCTGGACGATCCCCACGGTGATCTGCAGGAAAAAAGAGGAGGAAATCTGGCTTACAGGGGAGGAGGCCTATGCGGCCACGCTTCTGGGCGAAGGGGTGATCGTAGATAAGCTTTTAAAGATGGTGCAAAAAGAAGGCACCTCTACCATTGGAGGGGTGTGCTATACAGGCGCCCTTCTGCTGCGTATTTTTCTGCAGCAGGTTTTAGAATATCCCTTAAAGGAAGAGGGGAAAAAGACCGTTTCCCAGCTGGTAGTGACCATGCAGGAGATGGATGCAAGGCTTACGGACACACTGATGTACTGCGCGGATGCCATGGGCATTTCCAGAGACAGGGTCCATGTGATCAGTCACACAGAAAGTTTTGTATATTATGTGCTGAGCCAGAAACGGGAGCTCTGGTCCAATCAGGTAGGGCTGTTTGAGCTGGCAGCAGACCGTCTGTGCTATTATGAAATGAAGGTTCAGAGAGGAATGCGCCGAAACATGGTCCAGGCAGAAGCTCAGAACCAGGAGGAAGCCTTTGATCTGGATATCCTGGGTACGCCTTCCGGACAGAAGCTTGCAGATCAGATCCTTACTTCCTGCGGGGAAAAACTTTTGAGCAAAAAACTCTTCTCCACCGTATTTCTCACAGGAAAAGGGTTCGAGCGCCAGGACTGGGCCGGCGGGTTTATGAAGCTGGTATGCAGCAGGAGAAGGTGCTTTGTGGAAAAGGAGCTTTTTTCCAGGGGAGCGGCGTTTAAGGGACAGGATTATCTTAATTCCGCTACCGAATACCCCTATATTTTTGTCTGCGAGGGACGTTTAAAAGCAGAGGTTGATTTAAAGGTTATGCAGAAAGGGAAGGAGGTTCTCCTGGCTGTGGCCTCTTATGGAGATAACTGGTATGAGTCAAAGAGTTCTCTGGAGCTGATCCTGGAGGATGAAAAGGAGATTGAATTTATCATTTCCCATCTGGATTCCAGAAAGAAAAAGGTTGTAAAGGTGCCTCTTTCCGGTTTTCCGGACCGTCCTCCAAAAACGACCCGGATTGAGATGAATATTGGTTTTAAAGATGAAAATACCATGGTCACGGTGATCAAGGACAGAGGCTTTGGGGATCTGTTTCCTGCTTCCGGGGCTGTGGTAAGGCAAGAGGTAAGCTTATGAGTCTTTTGTTGTGCAGAAGGGAGCCGGTAAAGCATCCGCTTTATATTGAGGTACTGGGGATCCATATCTACTCTTCTCAGGAGCTGTGCTATGTGATCTGCAACCATCCTCTGCTTGTAATGGACGGCTTTGTGGGAAAAGCTCTTTATAGCTTTGTAAAAAATGAGCTTGGCATGGGCTTTGTGGCAGGCAGGATGGAAAAGCTTTCGGAAACCGGAAGCCGCCCGGAAGAGGCGCTGTACCTGTTTTTGACAGAATGCGATTACTGTACGGAAAAAGAGAGCCAGAGGTTTCGGCAGACAGCGGCAGCTTACCGCAGTCTCCCGGCCCCACGGTATGAAAAGGCAGTGGCCGATTATCTGTTTGGGAAAAAACAGTATGGCCGTGCTTCTGTCCGCTATGAGAAACTTTTAGCGGAAACAGAGGAAAAAAAGGAGGATGCGGCCTTTATGGGAGCCCTTTATCAGAGCCTTGGGGCAGCTTATGCCCAGATGTTCCAGTTCCACCGGGCATATCGGGCATACGATAAGGCCTACGGTCTGGACCATGACAGAGAGGTATTAAAACGCATTTATTTTCTGAGCGTTCTGGCTCCGGAGCTGGAGGCGGCAGATACCTATGGGCCGCTTTTTAAGCCGGAATTTAAAGGCGCCTGGGAGGAAGAACTGCGCCAGGCCAGAACCGATGGGGAACAGGCGGAGGAGGTGCGCGGGCTGCGGATTCTGATGAAGCGGGATATGCCTTACCGGATGGAGGGCGCGGCCCGGATCGTTGGGCGGTGGAAGAGCGAGTACCGCAAGATGGTGTGAAAATCTGCTTGACAAAACAGTGAAATCTATTTATGCTTAAATGCAGACAACAGATGAAAAGAAAATGGCTGTGAAAAAGAGGAGTACGTACAGGGAACCGGCAGAGAGGGCAGTCCGAAGGCTGAAAGGCGGCCCCGGAGGAAGGTGCGGAAGGTAGCTTTTGAGCCGGAAGGGCCAACGGGGGAATCAGCTTCCCTTTAGTAGTTTTTCCCGTATTTCCCGCGTTAAGGGGACAGAGATTGCCGGGCAGGCTTACTGCCCATATGGCAGAATCAAAGGTGGTACCGCGAGATGATCGCCCTTTGCTTTTCCTTAGAGGAAGAGGCAGAGGGCGTTTTTTATTTCATAGGAAAAAAGGAGGATATATATGAAGGAACTGGAAAAGACATATGATCCGGCGGCCATTGAGGACCGTCTTTATGAAAAATGGCTGAATGGAAAATATTTCCATGCAGAGGTAAACCGCAGCAAAAAGCCCTTTACCATTGTGATGCCGCCGCCAAATATCACAGGACAGCTTCACATGGGCCATGCTCTGGACAATACCATGCAGGATATTTTAATCCGCTATAAGAGAATGCAGGGCTATGAGGCTTTATGGCAGCCGGGAACAGACCATGCAGCCATTGCTACCGAGGTAAAGGTCATTGACAAGCTGAAAAAAGAAGGCGTTTCCAAGGAAGACCTGGGAAGAGACGGCTTCTTAAAGGAGTGCTGGAAGTGGAGAGAGGAGTACGGCACCCGGATCGTAAAGCAGCTTCACAAGCTGGGTTCTTCTGCCGACTGGGACAGAGAGCGCTTTACCATGGACGAAGGCTGCTCCGACGCAGTTTTGGAAGTATTTGTAAAACTCTACGAGAAAGGATACATCTACAAGGGTTCCCGCATCATCAACTGGTGTCCTGTATGCCAGACCTCTATCTCCGACGCGGAGGTAGAGCACGTAGAACAGGACGGCTTCTTCTGGCACATCAACTACCCCGTAGTGGGAGAGCCGGGCCGCTTTGTTGAGATTGCAACCACCCGTCCGGAGACGCTCCTTGGCGATACGGCTGTGGCTGTCAATCCGGAGGACGAGCGGTATAAGGATATTGTAGGCAAGATGTTAAAGCTGCCTTTAACCGACCGTGAAATTCCTGTTATTGCAGATGAATACGTAGATAAGGAGTTTGGAACCGGCTGCGTAAAGATTACTCCGGCCCATGACCCCAATGACTTCGAGGTAGGAAAGCGCCATGGTTTAGAGGAAATCGTTATTTTAAATGACGATGCCACAGTAAATGTACCGGGCCCATACTTTGGCATGGACCGCTACGAGGCCAGAAAAGCCATGGTAGAGGACTTAAAGAATCAGGGACTTCTGGTAAAGGTGGTTCCCCATTCCCACAATGTAGGTACCCACGACCGCTGCAAGACTACCGTAGAGCCTATGGTAAAACAGCAGTGGTTTGTGCGCATGGATGAGATGGCAAAGCCGGCCATTGAAGCTTTAAAATCCGGACGGTTAAAGTTCGTGCCGGAAAGCTTTGGAAAGACCTATCTTCACTGGCTTGAAAATATCCGTGACTGGTGTATTTCCAGACAGCTCTGGTGGGGGCACCGGATTCCGGCCTATTACTGCCAGGACTGCGGAGAAACGGTTGTAGCAAAGGAAGCGCCCCATACCTGCCCCAAGTGCGGCGGCAGCCATTTTAAACAGGATGAGGATACGCTGGATACCTGGTTTTCTTCTGCTTTATGGCCCTTCTCCACTCTTGGATGGCCAAAGAACTCAGAAGATCTGGATTACTTCTATCCCACAGATGTGCTGGTAACGGGATATGATATTATCTTCTTCTGGGTCATCCGTATGGTATTCTCAGGCCTTGAGCAGACCGGAAAAGAGCCCTTCCACACTGTTTTGATCCATGGACTGGTAAGAGACTCCCAGGGCCGCAAGATGAGCAAGTCCCTTGGAAACGGCATTGATCCTCTGGAGGTAATTGACAAATACGGCGCAGACGCCCTGCGTATGACATTGATTACGGGAAATGCACCCGGAAATGATATGCGTTTCTACTGGGAGCGTGTGGAGAACAGCCGAAACTTTGCAAATAAGGTCTGGAATGCTTCCCGCTTTATCATGATGAACATTGAAAAAGCTTCCGACCTGTCCGGCGTTACAGAGGATCAGCTTACGCTGGCAGATAAGTGGATCCTTTCAAAGGTAAATACCTTATCAAAGGATGTAACGGAAAATCTGGACAAGTATGAGCTGGGAATTGCTCTCCAGAAGGTATATGACTTTATCTGGGAAGAGTTCTGCGACTGGTACATTGAGATGGTAAAGCCAAGACTGTACAATGAAGCAGACGATACAAAGGCTGCCGCTCTCTGGACCTTGAAGCACGTTTTGATCCAGGCATTAAAGCTTCTTCATCCATTTATGCCCTTCATCACAGAGGAGATCTTCTGCAACCTGCAGGAGGAAGAGGAGACCATTATGCTGTCTTCCTGGCCGCTGTATGAGGAAAAATGGAACTTCGCCTCTGAGGAGCAGGCCGTAGAGACCATCAAGGCTGCCGTAAGAGCCATCCGAAATGTGCGCACTTCCATGAACGTGCCGCCAAGCAAGAAAGCGACCGTTTATGTTGTATCTGAGGATGAGGATATTTTAGGTATCTTTGAGCATAGCCGCAGCTTCTTTGCCACCTTAGGCTATGCAGGAGAGGTAATCCTTCAGAAGGATAAGGCAGGCATCGGCGAGGACGCCGTATCCGCAGTGATCCACAAGGCAGTGATCTATATGCCGTTTGCAGAACTGGTAGACATCGAAAAGGAGATCGAGCGTTTAAAGGCTGAAGAGAAGCGCTTAAACGGCGAGCTGGCCCGTTCCAACGGCATGTTGAATAATGAGAAATTCGTAAGCCGTGCGCCTGAGGCAAAGATTGCCGAGGAGCGTGCAAAGCTGGAGAAATATACCCAGATGATGGAGCAGGTAAAGGCCCGTCTGGCACAGCTTGTAAAATAACAGATCCCGTCATAACCGGGGCTGCCGCGCAGTTTGCGGCGGCCCCCTTTTGCAGATATCAGCAAAACAGAAAGGAGTCATCCGGTGGATATTTTAATTGTCATGTGTATGGGAATCCTGGTGGGACGGCTGTTTCGGTCCGGCAGGATAAAGAAGGTAAATGAGCTTTTATCCCTTGCCTGTACCTTTGTTCTGATCTTCGCAATGGGAGGAACGCTGGGGCAGAGAGAAAATTTTGTCCGGGAATTTCTTTCCCTGGGAGGCGCCAGCTTCCTCTTTTTTGCCTTTCCCACCTTTTTTTCCATTGTCTTTGTATACATTTTGACCCGGAATTTTATGGGAAGAAAGAAGTATGAAACCAGGGGGAAAAAAGAAAAATGATTATTCTGTTTACGTTCATATCCCTTTTAGGAGGACTTGCCTACGGGATTTTTGGCTTTCATATTCCGGCTGTTTCCCTGATCTTAAAGAACACGGACGGAGTTTTGTATGCCCTGATGTTTTTTGTCGGCATCAGCATTGGGATGCACCGGGGGATTTTAAGCAAGATCAGGGAATACCATATTAAAATATTTATCATTCCCGCAGGAATTATAGCCGGTTCCATTGTGGGGGGGATCATCTGTTCCCTGCTTCTTAAAATTCCGGTGGGACAGGGAACTGCCATTGCCAGCGGAATGGGCTGGTACAGTCTGGCCGGGGCGGCGATCAGCGAGCTGGGAGGGGCAAAGCTGGGAAGCATTGCCTTTATGAGCAATCTCATGCGGGAAATTTTTTCTTTTTTCCTGATTCCCCTGATCTCCCTTAAGCTCAATGACCTTACCTGTATTGCGCCTGCCGGGGCGACCAGCGAAGATACCACCCTTCCTGTGATGCTAAAATATACCAATGAAGAAACGGTTGTTTTGTCGGTTTTAAACGGAATGCTCTGCTCTTTTGCAGTTCCGGTACTGATCTCTGTCTTTGCAGGTTAGGAAAGAAGGCTGTCGCTTCCTGGCGAAGCAGGGCGAGAACATGATGTTGAAACTTTGGGGAAAATCATTTAAAATAGAGGGAACAGGCAGGAGGATGAGTAATGATGCAGGCAGAAGAATACTTAGAGAAGATTCCCATGTGGACCAGGGAAAAACATTCTCTTACAGATATAAGAGCGTTTCTGCATGAAATGGGAGACCCGGACAGGAAGCTTTCCATCATTCATGTGGCGGGAACTAACGGAAAAGGCTCTGTGTGCGCCTTTCTTACCTCTTTGTACAGAAACGCCGGTTTTCGCACCGGAACCTTTATCTCTCCTCATCTGGTAACCGTCCGGGAACGGTTTTTGTTAAATAATGAAATGGTTTCGCCCGGGAAGCTTCAGGCTGCCTTTGAGACGGTTCTTGAGACTGTAAATATCATGAAAGAAAAGGGGTATTCCCACCCCAGCTATTTTGAGTTTCTTTTTTATATGGCAATGGCGCTGTTTGCAGATGAAACGCCGGAGCTTGTGATTTTGGAAACCGGGCTGGGAGGCCGCCTGGACGCTACCAACGTGGTTGAGAATCCCCTGGCCTGTGTGATTACCTCCATCAGTCTGGATCACATCATGTACCTGGGAGATACCATAGAAGCGGTTGCAGGAGAGAAGGCAGGGATCATAAAAAGGCAGGTTCCTGTGATCTACGATGATACCGTGCCTGAGGCTTCTGAGGTGATCCGTGAGAGAGCGGTACAGATGGCATCAAAGGCATATCCGGTGGGAAAGGGAGATTTTTCCATTTTGGAAACCAAAGATCAAGGACTTTCTATAAGAGCTGAGGGAGAAGCTGCTCAGGCGTTTGCCGCGGCAGGCCCTCTGGTGCTTGAAATTCCCTTTGAAGCACCTTATCAGGCAGAAAATGCCATGCTGGCTGTGAAAACAGCGGTTGTTTTAGGGCAGAGAGAAAGGGGGTTCCGTCTGACAGAGGCTCAGATTACAGAGGGGATACGGACTGCCCGCTGGGCCGGGCGTATGGAGCGGGCTGGAGAAAATCTGTATCTGGACGGAGCCCACAATCCGGGCGGCATAAAAGCCTTTATTCAGGCAGCCGCATCTATGGCTGCCCGGCAGAAAAAAAAGGCGTATCTGCTATTTGGCGCCGTATCGGACAAGGATTACAGGGCTATGGCCCGGCTGCTCTGTGAGGGGATTTCCTGGGCGGGGATCGGTGTGGTACATATAGACAGCAGCCGGAGCATGGACACAGAGGTTCTGGCAGAAGCATTTTCGCAGGCATATAAAGGGCCGGTGAGAGCCTTTGAAACCGCAGGGGAAGCTTTGCGGGAGATGAAGAAGCAGGCAGGAGATGAGCTCTTATTCTGCGCAGGCTCCCTGTATTTGATCGGGGAGCTTAAGGTACAGCTTAAAGGCATGGAAAGGAGAGAAGATACATGATCGATTTTGAAGAGGAGATCCAGCGCTTTAAACCCAGTCTGGATGTAGAGGCGGTAGAGGACGCCATTGTGAAAAGCGATCTTACGGATATGACGGATATTATGATGGAGATGATCCGGGAAAGAGACGGGAAAAGACGGTGATGGAGATTGAGGCAAAAAACAGACAGATTGCCAACAGCTATTATAACCTGGGTCTGGAGAAAGCAAGGATACGGGATCTTTCCGGAGCGGCCCAGTGCCTGAAAAAGAGCCTTCATTTCTGCAAATACCAGATCGACGCCAGAAATCTGCTGGGTTTGATCTACTACGAGAACGGCGAGGTGGCGGATGCTCTGGTGCAGTGGGTTATCAGTATGAGCCTGCAGCCGGAAAATAATCTGGCAGATCATTATCTGGAACGGATCCAGAGAAAGCCGGGACAGTTAGAAGCGGAAAGCCAGGCAGTAAAGACCTTTAACCAGGCCTTGTGGCATGCCCAGAACGGTAGCGATGATCTGGCGGCCCTGCAGCTTGCCAGAGTGGTATCAGCCAAGCCCCATTTTGTCAAAGCCCATCTTCTTCTGGCTCTTTTATATATGAGGCGGGAGGATTATAATAAGGCCGGCCGCTCTCTGTATAAGATCCTCCAGATTGATAAGAGCAATTCCAAGGCGCTTTACTATATGTCCATTGTAAAGCAGAATACGGGACGGGCCGAGGCGGAAAAGCGCCGGATGGTAAAGGCATTTTCCCACAGACAGATGGAGGATGATGATGTGATCATCCCCAACACCTATAAAGAGTCTACGGGGCTTTCTACGGTGTTTCACATTATCCTGGGCCTGATCTTCGGCCTGGTGGCCTTTTATGTGCTGGTGCTCCCGGCAGTGGAAAACCGCCTGAACCGCCAGCGTGATGATGAGCTGATGGTCTATATGCAGAAATTAAACAGCGCCAATCAGGAAAATGATATTCTGGCGCAGGAAAATGAGGATATCGAAGCCAAGATGGCAGAGGTACAGGAGCAGCTGGATACGCTCACAACCGGCAACACCAGTATTATTGCCCAGTATCAGAGCCTCATCTGGGTGCTCCAGTCCTACCGCACCGGGGATATGGTATCGGCGGCAAAGACCTTTGCCGAGTCCAGCTTTGATCTGATCGAGGATGCGAATATTCAGGGGATTGTGGATAATATACGTCAGGAGATGACAGGAAGCATCTACCAGACGCTGGTTGATAAGGGACTGCAGCTCTGGAATGGCGGAAATAAGACCCAGGCTCAGGAGTATTTCCTTGCAAGCTTAAAAATAAGGCCTGACAACCCTGAGGCTATGTTTTATGCAGGGCGTCTCTATCAGGATGCGGGAGATACGGAAAATGCAAACGCACTCTTTGACAAGGTGGTAGGCGAGCATGGCGATACAGAGTATGCAGAGCGGGCCAGAAATGCAAGAGGCTATTAAATAAAATACACTTTTTACGGCAGAAGAAATGGATCACAGGATCGTACCTTCTGCCTTTTTTGTTATAGAAAATATCTGCCCAAAAGAGAAGAAGGAGGAAATGGGATGGACGCAGGAACAATTACATATGAGGCATATGAGGATACGCTGATCATCCATATGCCCAAGGAGCTGGATCACCACAACTGCAGGAAACTGAAAACGGACACGGATCTGATGCTGGAGGAAAACTGTGTCAGGAGGATTATCTTTGATTTTGAAAAAACGGAATTTATGGATTCTTCAGGAATCGGAGTGCTGTTAAACCGATATAAGGAGATGAAAGCCAGCCGGGGAAGCGTATGCTACTGCAGAGCATCCAGACGGGTGCGAAGACTCATGGAACTGAGCGGGATCTGCAGGCTGATGGAAGGATATGAAAGCAGGGAGCAGGCAGTGGGAGCATTGAAATAAAAAGGAGGTACAGGATATGGAAGGGGACAGAGAGCATATAAGGCTGGAAATGGAAAGCCGTTCCAGCAATGAGGAGTTTGCAAGAGTGGTGGCGGCTGTGTTTATGAGCCGTTTAGACCCTACACTGGAAGAGATGGATGATGTGAAAACAGCGGTATCGGAGGCTGTTACCAATGCAGTGATCCACGGCTATAGAGAGAAGTGTGGAACGGTAGTTATGGAGCTGACGGCAGACCGCACAGAACGGAGCCTGACCGTAGAAGTGACTGATCAGGGAACCGGAATAGAAGATATAAAAAAGGCCATGGAACCCATGTATACCACAGACCGATCAGGAGAGAGGTCTGGAATGGGCTTTGCTTTTATGGAAGCCTTTATGGATGAGATCACAGTGGAATCAGAGGCCGGATGCGGAACAAAGGTCACCATGAAAAAATATATCGGCAGGTGACGCCCATGGAAGAGACCATCAGGCAGATCCAGAACGCCCACCAAGGGGATAAAGCGGCCAGAGACCGGCTGGTAACGGAAAATACAGGACTGGTGTGGAGCATTGTCCGCAGGTTCGCAGGTAGAGGATACGAGCTGGAAGATTTATTTCAGATTGGAAGTATTGGTCTTATGAAAGCCATTGATAAGTTTGATACCAACTATGAAGTGAAATTTTCCACCTATGCGGTTCCAATAGAGTAAGATAAAGGAAACGACCGGAATAGCCTTAAAATAAGGGATTTCTGATAAAGGCATTAGATTAAAAATCAGTGCTGTCAGATAAACATTTCGATATCTTATGTTGAAATAGCAGTGTAGATAAGATATTGAAAACAATTCGGAATTGTTTCTGATAGAAACCTTCTTGAATGAGATGATGAGCATTCAAAGGAGGTTTTTTTATGGCAAGAATTATGACAAGAAGAAAAGCCATACCCAAAGCAATTGAATTACTACAATGTCTGCCACAGACGGAGGAAGTTGTGGAAGTGATACAGGCATTAAAAAAATATTCCTCCACCCCATTGGATAGATGGGATGTAGCCAGTGTATATGAAGCACTGGATGAATGGACAGAATCGCATGGTGGAGTCCCGCCGAAAATAAAAGAGTGTGACAGTCATAAGGAATTGCCAAGTCATATGGTCTTTGAAAAGCTTTTTGGAAAAACAGCAAAAGAGTTTCTGAACGATTATTATGGAGAAATCGAATATGTAAGGATTGGACGTCATGGAACAAAATGTGTTGATGATCAATATGATTTTCTGGAATTATTTAGAAATGAATTTGAACGAATACAACCGGCAACATCAAAAATATATGATGCTTGTAGAAATCCAGAAACGCCATCATGGGGAACAATCGCAAGAAGGTGTAAAGTATCTTCCTGGTCAGAGCTGGTTACGCTGTCTGGTGTAGAGGCGAATTGCATCAGAAGAAGATATAACACATATAATATTAGAAATAAGTTGAGTGTTTCACAAAAAACAAATGTGGAAACAAATATGACAGTACACGAACAGAAAGAAGAAAAAGAACGATTTGAGGCATTGTTGATAAAGACACATGATTTAACATTGCAGGCTGAGAAGCAGGAAAAGACAGAAAAAGCAGTTTCAAAACATACATTACGAATTGGGAGGAAATAGAGATGGCAAAAGTTATAGCAATAGTCAATCAAAAAGGCGGTGTCGCAAAGTCAACTTCGTGTGTGAATTTAGGAATTGGACTCGTTAAAAAAGGATATAAAGTTCTGGCAATAGATTTCGATCCACAAGGAAGCTTAACAGAGAGTCTTGGTTATCAGAATCCAGATGAATTGGAAATAACTGTAGCAACAATTCTTCATTGTGAGATGAACGGTCTTGAATTACCAGAAAGTTATGGAATTCTTCACCATGAAGAGGGATTGGACATTCTTCCGGCAAATATTGAACTTTCTGGGGTAGAAGTCAGCCTGGTAAATGTTATGAGCAGAGAATATGTGTTAAAACAGTTTATCAAGTTAATTTCGCCGGAATATGATTACATCCTGATTGATAATATGCCATCGTTAGGAATGCTCACTGTAAATGCGCTTGCAGCAGCTGATTCGATTATCATCCCGGTTATGGCACATTATCTTCCGGTTAAAGGTCTCGAACAGTTGATGCAGACAATATATAAAGTCAGGAAGCAGATAAATCGAAAACTTCAAATTGACGGAATCTTACTTACCATGGTGGATCGCAGAACAAATTTTTCAAAAGAGATTATAGAATTACTTCATGCTAATTATGGAGAATATATCCATATTTTTGAGACTGCAATTCCGTTTTCTATAAGAGCTGCAGAGACGAGTGCTGAGGGAGTAAGTATTTATAAACATGATCCCAAAGGACGTGTTGCCGAAGCATATAAGAAACTGGTAGAGGAGGTGATTGATGATGGCAGTGAAAGAGAGTAGTGCTTCAAAGATAAAATTCAAAGGTGTAGATGCACTGTTTGGATTGTCAGAGGAGCAGGAGTGTGTGCGAGAAATTCCACTGGACGAGCTGGATACATTCAAGAACCATCCGTTTAAAGTATTCAGGGATGACAAAATGGAGGAAATGATTGAAAGTATTTCAGAATATGGAGTTCTTGTGCCAGGAATTGCAAGACCTTCAAATTCTGGGGAAAAGGATTATGAATTAGTAGTGGGGCACAGAAGAAAATATGCTTGCAGAGAATTGGGACTGAAAACAATGCCGGTTATTATTAGAGATATGTCTGATGATGAAGCAACTGTAGTTATGGTCGATTCCAATATTCAAAGAGAAAACCTGCTGTATAGTGAGAAAGCATTTGCATACCGCATGAAGTATGAAGCACTGAAACGTCAAGGCAGAAGAACAGATCTAACTTTGGTCCAAGTTGAACCAAAGTTAAAAAAAAGATGGGCAGCTGAGATGGTAGGTACAGAAGTCGGGGAAACAATGAGTACAATCAAACGATATATACGATTGACCTATTTGTCGAATTATTTGCTGGAGTTTGTAGACAAAAATGAATTGCCATTCACTGTTGCAGTAGATCTATCGTATTTAAAAAGCAATGAGCAGTCGTTATTATTGGCGTTCATAGGAACAACAAAGAAAATGCCTAATGGATCTCAGGCAAAAAAATTGAAAGAACTTAGTCAGCAAAAAGAATTGACTGGAGAAGATATTGAGAAAATTCTTAGAGGAGAAGCAAAAGTGAATTACCAGAAAATCAGCTTTTCAGAAAAGCAACTGCAAAAATATTTTCCACCAGATTATAAGAAAGAACAAATTGAAAAAATTATATTTCAGTTATTAGATTCGTGGAAGGCACAAACAGAACAAAGGGGATGATAGAATGGAATATGATAAGCAAATAAGATATAATGATAGCCAGATGGAAAGATATCAGGCATATATTTCTAAAGTACAGAAGATAAACAGATTGGATAAGAGGACAAAAGAAATGACGATTGGAGATGTAATTAAAAAATCAATTCTGCCACTGGCATTTATGGTATTCTGGTTTTGGATGACAAAAACAATTATGAAAGTCAGCGGACAGACGGATTGGTTCTGGTGGATATTTATTGCCGGATTACCATTTGGAATACATAAAATGCGGCTGATTCTAATCCCAAGAGGAATGGATACCACAGCAACACTTGGTATGGCTGCATTAAGTGTCATCATTGGAGCATTGATCGGAAGTATCATGATTCCAGTGTATGTGATCAGAGCGATATACGTTTTTATACGGTATATCATTGAAAGGTAGAAAATTAGTTTGATAAGAGGCAGGCTTGCGAAAACAAAAATCGTAAGTCTGCCTCTTTTTTTGTGCCTAAAAACAGGCAGTTCAGGGTAAATCCCTTTTGCAAATATAAATTTTGGAGGATTTCATTATGAGAGAGCGAATTGAAAGCAAGTATGTAACAAAAGAAATCAAAAGTCAGATGCCAGTGATTCCGGTTGAGATTATCAAAGAAAGAGGTTGTACGTTCTGCCCATATTATCTGGGAAGCTATGAGAAACAACCACGATGCATGATGAAAAATTGTGCCTGGGATGATGAAAATGAGCGTTTTCATCCAGTTCTTCGTGAACTGATTCCATTTTACAAAGAGAAGATGGAAAAAGCAGAAGAGAAGTTCCTGGCAATGAAAAAGATTTACACAACGCTGTTAGGAATGTTTGCCGATGAAATGAAGCAGGAAGAGTTGGAAAAAGATGAATGTTACGGATGTGCCTATGGAAAATGTGGACCATGTATCGGTATCTGTTACAAATCAATGAAAGCATAGGAGGGTTAAGCCAATGAATACAACAGTTATTTCCGGGCGATTGGTAAGAAATCCCGGATACAACGAAGTGGAGAATGAAAAAGGACTTCATAAGATTGCCAAGTTTGTTCTGGCAGTCAGAAGAAATTATTCCGATGAAGTCAGTTTTATTCCGGTAAAGGCTTTTGCAAAGAAAGCAGAATTTGCCAGAGATTATCTGATGCAGGGAACGAAGGTCATGGTGGAAGGCGAGATTGTCACAGGTAATTATGAAGATAAGGATACCGGGAAAAAGATCTATACCACCGAAGTGTATGCTAACCGGATTGAATTCGCAGGTGCAAAAATGGTTGGCAGACCACCATTTCCAGAAGATGCGGAAGGGTTCTTAGAGATTCCAGAGGGCATGGAAGAGGAAATGCCGTTTAGATAGAGGAGGATAAAAGATGGTTTCAGTCGATCAGGCGTATATGGTAGGGCATATGAAAAATGCCGATGGAAGTATCAATAACAAAAATGTAGTGCTGTCAGCAGCATGTGAAGCAGCGGAACTGTTCCAGTGCATGATGTCAGTAAACCAGAAACTGGAGGACTGGCAGAGATTTAACCACACTTTGGAGATGCATCTGAGAAGTGTGGAATGTGAGAAAATCCATGATATCTGTCAGGCAGTATATGGAATGAAACATCCGTCCAATGAACTGGAAGGATTGTATCTGGCAAGGGAGGATGAACAGATATGCCTGCTGTACTATCAGGTATTTGTGGGTATGCTGGAAATCAATATTACTTCAGCCGAAGTGCTGTACAAACAGAAGGAGGAAACAATCAATGAGTAAGATGGAGTATATGCCGGTAGATTGTTTACAGGTGCCAAAGATGCTGTTCCAGATGGATAAATACAAGAATCTGTCAAATACAGCAAAGATTTTATACAGCTTATTTCTGGATCGTTTAAAATTTGCGGTGCAAAATGGCTGGGTAGATGGTGAAGGGGATTTGTTTGTAATCTATCCGAAAAGTGAAATGAAAAAAGACTTGAATACGACCAGATATGGCGTAGATCAGGCAGTACAGGAACTGGTTCAGATTGGTGATCTGGTGCGTATCATTCCAAACAATGGAAAGGCGAACCACTTTTATATCAATGATATTTATGAAAATGAGATGGAGGAAGAATCAATGATGACATTAGATACTATTATGGCAAATATGCCGCTGGCTGAAAGAAAAATTATCATGGATAAGATGGTGAAAGCATCCAGAGATATTTTGGAAACTATTGCGGATATGGGATATCTGGATGAATATGAGACACCACTGACTCCTATGGAAGAGCGTGGCTATTACGATGAAGAAGGTAATCTTGATATTGATGCCGTAGAAGCCGATGGCTATGAGTTTGGTATGGATCTGGCATTTGGCGTGTTATCTGTTTTTGATGGAAAGCCTGAACGTGTACTGGAAATTCAGAAATATGTTAATGAACAGTATGAGTGCTGCTCTAATAAGAAGTTTATGAAAGTTCTGGAAACGATCGCACGAATGAATGGAAACGAGGAGGTTTATATCGAGGATATGTATGCCTGCAATAAAGAGGCAAGGAATTATTATCTGAGTGAGTTAATGATGTGCTTCAACTTTGTGTTTAATGAGATGTGTCATGGAACAGGCAGTGTAGCAGGGAGTGATTTTAATAATGAGGAAGAATAGGAAATAAGCTATGGCAGATTTTGAATACTTCAGAGCAGAAGAATCTGACCAGTTTTCTTTTTTTCGGATACCAAAAGCTCTGTTCTCAGAAAAAGAGTTTGCAAGCCTGTCCACAGACGCAAAGCTCCTTTACGGAATTCTGCTTGATCGAATCAGCCTATCCAAGAAAAATGGCTGGATTGACGGTGATGGTTATGTCTATATTATTTACACGATTGCAGAATTGCAGGAGCTGTTGCGAATGTCGCATACGACAGTGACAAAGCTTCTTTATGAGCTTGACAGTGTGCATGGGATTGGATTGATCGAACGGTATCGGCAGGGGAATAATCGTCCTTCTGTCATATATGTGAAAAATTTTGTGAAACGGAGCAGAGGAAAGCCAGTAAGATACTTTGCTTCTGGAACGCCAGAAACTGGAAATCCAGACTGCAAGGAATTGGAAATCCGGATTGCAAGAAACTGGAAGTCCGGAACGCAAAAAAATAGAAGTCCGGACTGCAAGAATCTGGATGGAAGTAATACTAAGATAAATAAGACTGAAAAGAATCATACTGATAAGAGTAAGAGCAATACTCCCGCTTTGGAAGAAAAATTCGGTCTGTATGGGAGATTTAAAAATGTTGTTCTGTCGGAAGCTGAACTGCAGGAGTTGATGACGCTATTTCCATGGGATTATCAGAAACGGATTGATCATCTTTCTGTTTATATGAAATCCAGTGGAAAAGAGTATCAGAATCATTTTGCAACAATCTGTCTTTGGGCAGAACGAGATGGAGCCAGGGCAGGAATGGATAAATATGAATTTCAGGAAGGAGAAAGCCTGTGATGGAAAATAAAGTAACAGCAGATTATCTGGATGAAGAGGGATGTCTTCATTGTGGTATCTGTGGAAAAAGAAAACAGATGAAAGTTAGTCTGATGGGATTTGAGCATGTAGTGTCCTGTTTGTGTGAATGCGAGGTAAAAGCCAGGCAGGAACTTGATGAGAAGATGCAGCGGGAAGAAGCACAGCGGCAGCTTTATCAGAGAAAATCCGTCGGACTTCGGGAAAGAAGATTCTGGGAATGGAAATTTGAAAATGACAATGGAAGCAACCAGAAGATACTAATTGCCAGGCAGTATGTAGAAAACTGGACAGATATGAAGAGAAAAAATGTAGGATTGCTTCTGATGGGACCAGTTGGAACCGGGAAGAGTTTTTTTGCAGGCTGTATAGCAAATGCACTTTTGGAACAGGGAGAACGTGTCATGATGACAAATTTTTCTAGGATCTTAAATGAAATGACCAGCTATCAGGCAAATAAGAACCAGATCATACAAAATCTTGTGGATTATCCGTTGCTGATTATTGATGATTTAGGAATAGAACGAAATTCTGAGTTTGCTTTGGAGCAGGTTTATAATGTGATAGACAGCCGTTATTGTAAAATGCTTCCGCTGATCGTAACAACGAATCTGGGACTGAATGAAATGAAATCTACAGATTTGGATACTGCCCATCAGCGCATTTACAGCAGAATACTTGAAATGTGTGTTCCCATCTATTGTGGTGGGGAAGACAAGAGAAAAGAAGAAGGGACAGAAAAACTCGTACAGGTGCAGCACCTGATTACCGGTTAATCTGTCCTTTTTCATTGAAGGGGGGGGTGATTGCCATGATTACAGATCTGGACAGCAGTTGAATCGCTGAAAGGAGGGAAAAGTCATGCAGGAAGAGGTAACTCAGAAAACGGTCACGTTCTGTATTCGGGCTACTAAAATTACGGCAGACCTGTTGAAAAAGGTTCTTGCTGCGTATCTGTGTCATCAAAAGCAGAAATCAGTAGAGAAGAAAGCACAGAAAAATCAGCCGAAACAGGGAAAGGTCACGGTAAAAGAGCTGGCAAAACAGAATGCCGGGATGGTCAATATCGAGATCACGGACAAAAATATCAAGTCCTTTGAACGGTATGCCAGAAAATACGGGATCAATTATGCTCTGAAAAAAGACAAGAGCAAAGATCCTCCGGTTTATCTGGTATTTTTCAAGGGACGTGATCAGGATGCCCTCAATGCTGCTTTCCGTGAGTTTTCCCAGAAACAGATTCAAAAAGCGAATAAGCCTTCCATTCATAAGCGTCTTGCAGCTTACCGGGCAATGATGCCAAAGAAGACGAAGGACAAAGTAAAGAACCGGCATCAGGAGCAGAGTCGATGAAAAAGAAAAGCGGCAAAACTCTGATGCAGAAGTGGAAGAATAAAATCGGGGGTAAGCTGTCCGCCCTGGATAAAAAGAAACTGGTTCTTACAAATATCCCTTATGCTCTGGCTGCTTTCTATGCAGACCGGGCATTTTTTCTTTACCGGAACAGTCCGGGAGAAGATATGGGGAACAAACTTTTATATGCAATGGAACACGCAGACCGGATTTTTGCTGGTTTTATGTTAAGCAATAACTGGAAAGATCTGCTAGCAGGTATTGTTGTTGCAGTCGTTCTGAAAGTGTTGGTCTGGCAGAAACAGGCAGATGCAAAGAAATTACGGAAAGGCATCGAGTATGGTTCAGCCAGATGGGGAACCGTAGAGGATATCAAGCCTTATATGTCGGAAGATCCATGGATGAACATTCCATTGACAGCAACAGAAGCACTGACTATGGAGAGCAGACCGAAGCAGCCGAAGTATGCAAGAAATAAAAATATAGTGGTCATCGGCGGCAGTGGTTCCGGTAAGACACGTTTTTTCGTAAAACCATCGGTCATGCAGATGAACTGTTCTATGGTCATTACAGATCCGAAAGGCACTTTGATTGAAGAGTGCGGGAAGATGTTAGCAAAGGGACCACCTAAGAAAGATAAGAATGGAAATATCATGAAAGATAAATCTGGAAAAGTGGTACATGAGCCATATGTGATTAAGGTTCTGAATACCATCAATTTTTCCAAGTCCCTTCATTACAATCCATTTGCTTATATACGGTCTGAAAAAGATATCCTGAAGCTGGTGACAACAATCATTGTAAATACCAAAGGCGAAGGGGAAAAAGCTTCCGAAGATTTTTGGGTGAAAGCAGAGAAATTGCTCTACACAGCATTGATTGCTTTTATCTGGTATGAAGGGGATGAAGAGGAAAAGAATCTGAATACCCTTCTTGATCTTTTGAATGAAAGCGAAACCCGTGAAGAGGATGAAACTTACCAGAATCCAGTGGATATGATGTTCCAGGAACTGGAAGAAAGAGATCCGCAACACTTTGCGGTCAGACAGTATAAAAAATACAAAATGGCGGCTGGAAAGACAGCGAAAAGTATTTTGATATCTTGTGGGGCCAGACTTGCCCCATTTGACATCGCAGAGCTTCGAGAGATCATGTCTTATGATGAAATGGAACTGGATAAGATCGGGGATAGGAAAACAGCCTTGTTTCTGATTATGTCTGATACGGATACCACATTTAATTTTGTGATTGCCATGTTACAGTCACAGCTTTTCAATCTGCTTTGCGATAAGGCAGATGATGTATATGGTGGAAGACTTCCGGTGCATGTGCGTGTCATTGCTGATGAGTTTGCCAACATCGGACAAATTCCTCAGTTTGACAAGCTGATTGCAACTATCCGAAGCAGGGAAATCTCTGCTTCTATTATTTTGCAGTCACAGAGCCAGTTAAAGGCAATGTACAAAGATAGCGCAGATACGATTCTGGGCAACTGTGATACTACGCTTTTCCTTGGTGGCAAAGAGAAAACTACCTTAAAGGAAATGAGCGAGCTTCTGGGGAAGGAAACTATTGACCTGTATAACACTTCGGAGACGAGGAGTAATCAGAAATCCTTTGGACTGAATTATCAGAAAACGGGCAAACAGCTGATGACAGAAGATGAGATTGCAGTCATGGATGGCGGAAAATGTATCCTGCAGATTCGTGGTGCCAGACCATTCTTTTCGGACAAATATGATATCACGAAACACAAAAATTATCGGTATCTTGCAGATGAAAATGAGAAAAACCGATACAAAGTAGAAAAAGAGTTAAATCCGCAGTACACACCGAAACCTGAAGAAGAGGTGGAGGTAATTCAAGTAGATCTGTCGAAGTAACCTTGGGAATGAACGGAAAATAATGAGGAAAGGAATAACTGACATTAGGTGCGCCGGCTTTTTAGTCGGTGTTTTTTCATTCCCGTAAACACCTGAAAGAAGTCAGTTTTGGTGAATGTATATGGCATTTTTTAGCAGTGCAATTACAACTTTAAAAACTCTTGTAGTCGCAATCGGCGCAGGTCTTGGCGTGTGGGGTGTCGTAAACCTTCTGGAAGGATATGGAAACGACAATCCCGGCGCTAAGAGCCAGGGCATCAAACAGCTGATGGCTGGTGCCGGAATCATGCTGCTGGGAACTACCCTGATTCCACAGCTGGCAACCCTGTTCTCTTAAGAGGAGTGGTAGATGAACACCATCATTGAGAGAATTACGGAAGCGATAAAGGATATCCTGATCGGACTTATCAAGTCAAGTTTGGATAACATGTTCACGTCTGTCAATGAGCAGGTGGGAACCATAGCCGGGCAGGTGGGACAGACACCGCAGGGATGGAATGCAGGGATTTTTAATCTGATTCAGAATTTATCCCAAACGGTGATTGTCCCCATTGCGGGACTGATCATCACCTTTGTCCTGTGCTATGAATTGATCACGATGGTAACACAGAAAAACAATTTCCATGAATTTGAGACTTATAATATTTTCCTCTGGATCTTCAAAGCGTATGTAGCTATTTATCTGGTGACAAATACGTTCAATATCACGATGGCGGTCTTTGACGTTGGCCAGCATGTGGTCAACAATGCCGCCGGGGTAATTTCCGGAAACACAGCAGTGGACGCATCGGAAGCAATCACAAGGATTGTGGATGCACTGGAAGATATGGAACTGGGGGATTTGTTCCTGCTATCCATGGAAACGATGTTGATCAGTGTTACCATGCACATTCTGTCAATTATCATTACGGTAATCTTGTACGGAAGGATGATAGAAATTTACCTTTATACTTCCATAGCACCAATTCCGTTTGCCACTATGACGAATAAGGAATGGGGCAATATCGGAAACAACTATTTAAAAGGCTTGTTCGCACTGGCATTTCAGGGATTCTTCATGATGGTCTGTGTGGGAATTTATGCAGTTTTAGTAAATGCAATGACCATATCCAGTGACCTTCATGCAGCAATGTTTTCAGTAGCGGCTTATACCGTGATTCTTGCATTTTCATTATTCAAGACCGGAAGCCTTAGCAAATCAATATTCAATGCCCATTAGCGGGCAGGAAAGGAGCGCATACCATGGCGTATGTACCAGTACCAAAAGACCTTACCAAGGTCAAAACAAAAGTAGCGTTAAATCTGACAAAGCGGCAGCTGATTTTCTTTTCACTTGCCGCAGTTGTGGGAATTCCGTTTTATCTGGTCATGAGAAAACCAATTGGTTCCAGTATCGCAGCCATCCTGATGGTAACGATCATGCTTCCATTTTTCTTCATGGCAATGTATGAAAAAGACGGTCTTCCCTTTGAAAAAGTGGTGGCAAATATCATTCGACAGAAGTTTATCTGTCCGGCGGTAAGACCATATAAGACAGAAAATTTTTATCAGGAGATTTCCACCCTTGTAAAAAAGGAGGGTGTGCCAGATGGCAAAAAAGACAAAGCAGGAGGCTCAGCAGGAGCGTCTGTCCCTGGCGGAAAAAAGAAACCGTCAGGAAAGAAGAAACAAAACAAGCAGAAAAGAAAGAGAACAGGAAAAGCGTAGGAAGAAGCAGGAACGGGATCGTAGGAAACAGAAAAACATTCCTACAACTGCACAGCAGAGTATTCCGTATATTCGGATGCTGCAGGATGGTATCTGCCAGGTGACAAAGACCTTTTTCTCTAAGACAATTCAGTTTTATGACATCAACTATCAGCTTGCTTTAAATGAGGATAAAACCACGATATTTGAAAATTACTGTGATTTCTTAAATTACTTTGATTCTTCCATCAGTGTGCAGCTGTCCTTTATCAATCAGCAGGTGGATGTGGCAGAATTTGAGAAAAGCATTGACATTCCTGATCAGAACGATGACTTCAATGCCATTCGTGAAGAGTATCGTACTATGTTGAAAAATCAGCTTTCAAAAGGAAATAATGGTCTGGTGAAGACAAAGTATATTACTTTTGGAATTGAAGCAGAGAGTTTGAAAGTAGCAAGACCAAGGCTTGAAAGAATCGAAACAGATATCTTAAATAACTTTAAGGTTCTGGGGGCACAGGCACATTCCTTAAATGGTCTGGAGCGGCTGGAGATTCTATATCATGTGTTCAACCAGGATAGGATTGAGCCATTTAAGTTCCAGTATAAGATGTTGCCGGAAACAGGATTGAAGACCAAAGATTTTATTGCACCGACTTCCTTTAACTTTTCCAAGAATCAGACATTTTTGATGGGAAGAACGATGGGGAGCGTGAGTTACCTGCAGATTCTGGCACCGGAGCTGACAGACCGGATGCTTGCAGATTTCCTGGATGTGGATGACAGCATCAATGTCAACATTCATATCCAGTCCATTGACCAGAGTTCTGCGATCAAAATGATCAAGAGTAAGATTTCAGATCTGGATAAGATGAAGATTGAAGAGCAGAAGCGGGCAGTACGTTCCGGTTATGATATGGACGTACTTCCATCGGACCTTATAACCTATGGAGAAGAGGCGAAGAACCTGTTGGAAGATCTGCAGTCCAGAAATGAACGAATGTTTCTTGTAACGGTTCTGGTGATGAATACCGCAAAGAAGCGTCAGAAACTGGATAACAATATTTTCCAGGTGCAGGGAATCGCACAGAAATATAACTGTTCCTTAAAACAACTGGATTATCAGCAGGAAGCAGCACTCATGTCCTGTATTCCACTGGGAGTCAATCGAATTGAAATTCAAAGAGGGCTTACCACATCTTCAACAGCGATCTTCGTGCCATTTACGACACAGGAACTGTTTCAGGAAGGGGAAGCTCTTTATTATGGCTTGAATGCATTATCCAACAACATGATTATGGTTGATCGGAAACGTTTGAAGAACCCGAATGGACTGATTCTTGGTACACCAGGTTCCGGTAAGTCCTTCTCAGCAAAGAGAGAAATTACAAACTGCTTCCTGATCACAGAAGATGATATCATCGTCTGCGATCCAGAAGCCGAATATTCGGCACTTGTGCAGGCACTGCACGGGCAGGTGATACGGGTTTCTCCGGTATCTGACCAGTATATCAATCCAATGGATCTGAACCTGAATTATTCCGAGGAAGACAATCCACTGTCACTGAAAGCGGATTTTATTCTGTCGTTGTGTGAGCTGATTGTTGGAGGAAAGAATGGACTGGAGCCGGTAGAAAAAACTATCATTGACCGTTGTGTGCGGTTGGTTTATCAGGAATATCTTGCCGATCCCGTACCGGAGAAGATGCCAATCCTGGAGGATTTATATAATCTGTTGCGGAAACAGGAAGAGTCGGAAGCACAGCGTCTTGCAACTTCATTGGAGATTTATGTTACAGGCTCCCTGAATGTATTTAATCATCGCACAAATGTAGATATCAACAATCGTATCGTTTGTTTTGATATCAAAGAGCTTGGAAAACAGCTGAAAAAGATCGGGATGTTGATTGTGCAGGACCAGGTATGGAACCGAGTGACTATCAATCGTTCCGCTCATAAATCTACCCGTTACTATGTGGATGAATTCCATCTTCTATTAAAAGAAGAGCAGACAGCAGCTTACAGTGTGGAAATTTGGAAGAGGTTCCGTAAATGGGGAGGTATTCCAACTGGTGAACTGGTTTGTTACTTGTTAGTCGCTTAAAGTGCAAACTATCGCCGTTCTGACTGAAACCGGCAAGTAAGTCAGAAGTATCAATGCGGAAAAAAACGGGAAAGGGGTAGCGACCTAATCCGAGTGGAAGGCTATTCATAATAGAATAGCCACACGCAACGCATAGAGCTTGAACCTGCATAAGCAGAATATAACAGCTCCAAGAGGCCGCATTGCCAGCCGGTACGATATAATCGTGGTAAAAAGATATGCTATGCTGAGCGTGAAATGACACGCTGATGAAAATGGGCGAAAGCCCCAGAGAGGTGGATAAAAAGCCACTTGATAATAACAATCAGATAACACAGAATATCAAAGATTTATTGGCTTCCAGGGAAATCGAGAATATTTTTGAAAACTCTGATTTCATTTATATGCTCAACCAGGCTTCTGGAGACAGGCAGATTCTGGCAAAACAGCTGAATATCTCACCAACCCAGCTGTCCTATGTAACCAACAGTAATGAGGGGGAAGGACTTTTGTTCTATGGAAATGTCATTATCCCATTTGTAGACAGATTCCCGAAGAATTCCCTCTATAAAATCATGACAACCCGCTTAGAGGAGACTTCCGAAGCAGGTTAAATCAAAGGAGAAAACAATGTTACGAGCAATTTCATATGTATTAACTTTTAGTGGCGGTGCTGTTTTTGGCATCGCTTTTCTCTGTTTATTACAGGCAGGGAAAGGATATCCGAAGAAGGAGGAGTAATCAGTGGCAGAACAGAGAATGAAAGTCAGGGATAAGAAAGTTCAGAAGATGACCAAGGATGGTCTTGTGGAAGAAAACCTGACAGATAAATCTTCTGTTCGTGTCAGTAACCGTGCCAGTGATGTGCAGATGGGAGGAAAACAGGGGGAAAAAGAATTAAGCCTTGTGGATAAGTCTTCCCGCCAGTCTGAACGGAGTGGGAAAAATATTCGTCCCTCTGTGCAAAAATCCAGAGATGCACCGGAACTGATACGGACAGAGAAGCAAAGTGAGGATTTTGGACAAAATAGAAAGCAGCAAAACCGGAAAAGGATTCGTGCTGAAGTCGGAAAAGAATCCAGACTTGCAGAAAAATCTGAAGCCGGACAGTCAGGGAGACTGAAAGAAAAACGTGCTGATCTATCAGAAAACAGAGGAGACAGCCGGAGAAATCAGACCGGCGGCAGCAAAAAGCCAAAACAAAAACAGCGTTTGAAATTTGCTTATGAGGAAACTGGTGCTTCTGTGAAAAATGACAAAGATATGGAGAAATTGAACCAGATGGATACGGATGGAGTCAATTTCCGCCATCAAAAACAGAAGGAAAAAGCCAAAAAGTTTTCTTATGAGGAAGCAAAAAAGAAAAAGGAAGCTAAGCAGCATTCCAAGAAGGCACAGGGCTATCGGGCAAATGAAGGGGAAGCTCCTGGAAAGAAGAAATTCCGCTTGAAGTTTGGTGAAGGGGAATCTGTGAAAACAGAAAAAGCTTCTGTTGTCAAGAAAGCAGGAAGTGCAACTTCCGTAGCATTGCACCGTGAGATCAGCAAAAATGAAGACGATAATGCGGCGGTAGAAGGTGTCCATAAGTTAGAAGAAAGCGGCGAAGGTGTTTACCGGCTGGAACAGAGAAGTGCCAGACGCAGGAAACAGAGGGCATCCAGAAAAAGAAGCAGACTTGAAAGACAGGAAGAGAAACAGACACAGGCGGCAACCCGTCAGGAGCAGAAGAAACTGAAAAAACAGATTCAGAAGCAACAGATCAAACGGGATTATGCCAAAGCGAAGCGAAGTGAACAGACAGTAGGAACAGCTACAAAAGGTACGATTGATTATATCAAGAAGATTGGCGGCAAAGTCACCAACTTCTTTAAAGAAAACCGGAAGGTGTATATCAGTGTAGCAGTTCTGATCGGATTGATGTTTCTGATCATAACGAATGTCACGTCATGCTCTGCGGTGTTTTTACAAAATGTGATCACTTATACCGGAACCAGTTATCTGTCATCGGATCAGGCAATCCGGGAAGCGGAACTGTATTACACACAGCTGGAAGCTAATCTGCAGGAGCGGATCAACAACATGGAATCTGAAGAACCGGGACATGAGGAATACCGATATAACATCGGACCTATTGAGCATGATCCGTTTATCCTGATCAGTTATCTGTCAGCAAAGTATGAAGAATTTACCTTTGAACAGGTAAAGCCAGAACTGGATGCTCTTTTTGCATTGCAGTATCGGTTAGAAACAGAAGCAGTCAATGAGACTGTGACAGAGACAGCAACTGTAAGAGTTGGAGAATCTTTGGGACAGGTTGTGACCAGTGGGTATTGTAACTGCCCAATTTGTTGTGGTATTTGGAGCGGAGGACCGACTGCCAGTGGAGCATATCCAACTGCCAATCATACCTTAGCGGTAGATGCTTCCAATCCGTTTGTACCAATGGGAACAAAGGTAGTTATGAATGGTGTCGAATATACTGTAGAAGATACCGGAGCTTTCGCAAGATACGGTGTACAGTTTGATGTCTATTATGACAGTCATGCGGCAGCATCTGCACATGGACATCAAACATGGGAATGTTATCTGGCAGATGATAATGGAAGCAATGAAGTGGAAGTGACCAGGACAAGAGATGTAGATGTGCTGAATGTCACCTTAAATAGTGGAAACCTGATGTCAATCTGTCAGGACAGGCTGGGATTTTTCCAGAAAGAACTGTTCAGTGCCTACAACGATACAAAAGGCAACTTGCAGATGTTTGCAACACCGGTTGATTTTAACTGGTATTCCAGTGTGACCAGCTATTATGGATATAGGATTCATCCAATATCAGGAGCAAATCAGCTTCATAATGGTATGGATATCGGAGCACCGGAAGGGACAAAAGTAATGGCAGGGCTGACCGGAACGGTTACAACTTCTGCTTATAACGACAGCTATGGCAATTATGTTGTAATCAAGGACAGTAAAGGTTATGAACTGCGGTATGCACATTTAAGCAGCCGGAGTGTATCTGCAGGAGCATCCGTCACGAAAGGTGATGAGATAGGTCTTATAGGAAATACTGGAAATTCTACAGGGAGCCATCTTCATATTGAACTGTTAAAAAATGGAGAGCGGTTAAACCCGATCTTTTATCTGGAAACAGGAGAAGGGGCAGGCTTTGGCGGTAATGAATATACCAGTGAAGCAGCACAGCGTTTGTTAAATGAAGCAGCGAGATATCTTGGAACACCATATGTGTGGGGTGGATATTCGCCAAGTGGATTTGACTGTTCTGGATTTGTAAGTTACTGCCTAGTTCATTCTGGGGTTAGAAACACCGGGAGGTTGACAGCACAGGGATTGTACAACATTTGTACACCTGTATCACAGTCAGATGCACAGCCGGGAGATCTGATCTTCTTTACAGGAACCTACGATGCAGGAGAACCAGTAACGCATATCGGAATCTATGTGGGCAATGGTCAGATGATCCATTGTGGGCATCCGGTTCAGTATACGTCCATCAACTCTCCATACTGGCAGAGCCATTTTTATGGATTCGGACGATGGTAAGGAAAAGGGCGGTGTAACAGCCGTCCGGAAAGGAGAAGCGATGAAAAGTCTTGAAAAAGCAACGGCAGATTATGAGAAAGCCAAGGAAAAAATGGAAGCATCCAAAGCCAGATATGAAGCAGATTTAAAGCGGTTCAAGGCTGCGGAGATTGCAAAAACAGAAGCGGAAAATCTGGAAATTGTAAAAATTATCCGTGCGATGGATATGAGCATTCCAGAGCTGGAAGCTTTCAAAAAGAGAATGAAAAATGAACTGCCCGGCAGGGTAGAAATACAGGAGGAGGAAACAAGGTCTGATGATGAATTTAGAGAAGATGAAACAGAAGAAATCTAAAAATAGCGTGAAAAAAGGATTGCTTGCAGCAACGACATTTCTTTGCCTGACAACACCTTTGCTCCAGACACAGACTGCTTATGCAGCTGAGAATATCACACCTGCAATCACGATTGAGAAACCGGATGGCTGGAAACAGGGAGAAACAACTATTACTGTTACGGTAGATGCCAGTCATATGCCGGAAGGTTTCTCGATAGCAAAGATTGAAGCAAAAGCTGGAAAAGATGGAAGCTGGCAGGATGTAACCGGAAGCGGAAGTATCACGATTACTGGAAACCAGACGGTATACGTGCGTGTGACAGATGGTGAGGGGAAGGTCTATGAGCAGAATCGCTCTATTAAGTGTTATGACACGGAAAAGCCGACACTCTCTGCTTCCCTGACAGATGGTGTACTGACGATTCAGGGAAATGATACAGTATCCGGGATTACTGCAGTAACAGTTAATGGCACCGCTTATACAGATCTGAAGGATGGAATGCTGAGAGTGCAACTGACACAGAAAGATTTTTCAACAAAACAGATTGAAATCACGGTAACGGATGGTGCCGGAAATACTTCTGAGAGGTATGTACTACAGAATCCTTATTATGAATGGGCAAAGAAGCAGGCAGAGAAACAGAAAACCTCCAGTGACAGTAATGGCGCAATGGCAACTACGACTAGTGCAGATGCAACTGCTACTGAGAAAACAACGACTTCACCACTTCCGCAGGATGCACAGGCTTCTGAGCCGACAGATGCAAAAGGAACTGTGGATAATCGGACAGTGACAGGTATCGAGGAACAGCTTAATAAAGAAGGCGAGACAGCAGATTCTGTTACAAAAACAGCTACGGAAGGCACAAAAGAGTTTTATACCATTTCAACTAAGAGTGGTAAGATTTTCTATCTGATCATTGATAATTCAAAATCTCAGGATAATGTGTATTTTCTTACAGAAGTCAGTGAAAAAGATCTGATGAACTTCACACTTTCTGATTCGGTGACACTTCCGGAAGTGGATACGGTTTATGCAGAACCAGAGAAAAAAGCAGAGGAAGAAAAACCGGAAACGACAGAGTCAGCCGAGAAAGATAAGGTAGAGGATGATATTCAGATGCCTGAAGATAAAAGTCCATTTGGAACGTATCTTTTGATTGCACTGGTTGCAGTCGGAGCTGCGGCAGGAGGATATTACTTCAAAGTCTATAAACCAAAACATGAATATGATGACGAGGACGAGATGGAAGAGGATGAAGATGAATCCGAAGATTCAGAGTCAGAAAAACGGGAAGTAGATGATGCAGATGAGCAGGAAGAAAGTACAGAACCGGAAATCCTGAGAGATGAAGATTTTGACGATAATGTGCTGGAAGATGAAGAAGAGGAGGAAGGGCGATGATTGAGTGCGGAATAAGAAATATCAGATTATATACGCTGATCCGCCTTGGCAGTATAACAGGAAGGCGGGGCAGGGAATTGCCGCAGACCATTACCCGACCATGAGTTTACAGGAAATCTGTGATCTTCCAGTTGGAAAATTAGCGGATAAAGATTGTGTTTTATTTCTCTGGGTCACTTTTCCACAGCTGAGAGAAGGATTAAGTGTGATTCAAGCATGGGGATTTCAGTACAAGACAGTAGCGTTCGTGTGGGTAAAGAAGAATAAAAAGGCAGATACTTTGTTTCTTGGTCTGGGACACTGGACAAGGAGCAATGCCGAAATTTGTTTGCTTGCAACGAAAGGGTCTGTTCATAGGAAATCAGCATATGTTCGACAGATTATTTTATCACACATTGAAAGACACAGTAAAAAACCAGATGTGGCAAGAGATAGAATTGTTGAGCTTATTGGTGATGTACCGAGAATAGAATTATTTGCACGACAGACAACACCTGGGTGGGATGTCTGGGGAAATGAAATACAGTCAGATATAGAAATGAAAAGTGAGGAAGAAATAGAATGAAAGCATTAGTGATTGCAGAAAAGCCATCGGTTGCGATGGCACTGGCTTCCGTGCTTGGAGCCAGAACAAGAAAAGATGGCTACGTGGAGGGAAACGGTTATATCGTTTCCTGGTGCGTAGGACATCTGGTGGGATTATGCGATGCATCGGAATACGATGAAAAATATAAAAAATGGAGATATGAGGATCTGCCGATTGTGCCGGAATGTTGGAAACACAAGATTTTGGAGGGCACAAAGAAGCAGTTCGGAATCTTAAAGAAACTGATGAGAGATTCCAAAGTAGATGAAGTGATCTGTGCAACTGATGCAGGACGTGAAGGTGAGCTGATCTTCCGTCTGGTGTATGAGCAGGCAGGATGTAAAAAGCCGATGAAGCGACTCTGGATCTCTTCCATGGAAGAACAGGCAATTAAAGATGGATTTTCGTCATTAAAAGACGGTTCGTGTTATGACAGTCTCTATCAGTCAGCACTTTGCAGGGCAAAGGCAGACTGGCTGGTGGGAATCAATGCGAGCCGTCTTTTTTCCGTTCTGTATAACCAGAATCTGAAAGTTGGAAGAGTACAGACACCAACACTTGCCATGATTGTGGATCGAAATCAGAAGATCAAGGAATTTACCAAAGAAAAATATTATATGGCTCATATCAAGTTTGACGATATGGATGCGGTCACAGAGCATTTTCAGAAAAAAGAAGATGCAGATAAAGTGGCTGCAGAGTGTCAGGAGCGTATGTGCGAAGTGGAGAAGGATGATGTGAAAGAGAAAACGGTCCGCCCTCCAAAACTCTATGATCTGACCACCCTGCAGAGGGAAGCTAACAGAATGTTTGGCTATACCGCACAGCAGACATTGGATGCTGTGCAGGAGATGTATGAGCAGAAGCTTGTCACTTATCCGAGAACAGACAGCCAGTATCTGACAGATGAGATGGGAGAAAGCACAGAAACTCTGATTCAGATGTTATTTGGGAAAATGCCTTATGCTGAAGGTCTGGAATATCAACCGGACGTGAGTAAGGTATTAAATTCAAAGAAAGTATCCGATCACCATGCGATTATCCCAACCATGGAAGTAGCCAAAGCGGATATTGGTGAACTGAAAGAACGAAGCCGCAAGATTTTGTATTTGATCAGTGCCAGGGTTCTGACAGCAACTGCAGAGCCTTATATTTATGAGAGTCATAAATGTCAGATTACCTGCAATTATCATACGTTTTATCTCAATGCAAAGAAAACAAAACAGGAAGGGTTCAAGACAATTGAGAAAAAACTGAAACAGTTCTTTGGAATCATTGCAGAAAAAGAAGAGCCGGAGTTGGATATCTGGGCAGGCAAGCATTATGGTCCCTGTGATTCTTTTGTATCGGAGCATTTTACACAGCCACCGAAACAGTACACAGAAGATACCCTGCTTTCTGCGATGGAACGTGCAGGGAATGAAGAGCTGACCGAAGATACAGAGAAGAAAGGACTTGGTACTCCTGCAACAAGGGCAGCAATCATTGAAAAACTGATTCAGTCTGGTTTTGTGAAAAGGGAAAAGAAAAATCTGGTGCCGACAGATGATGGAAATGTGCTGATTACGGTTCTACCGGATGAGATTAAATCTCCGAAGATGACCGCAGAGTGGGAAATGGCATTGAATCACATTGCCCAGAATACAGAGACAGCAGATGAATTCCTAAATGGGATTACAGAGCTGATGCAGGAACTGGTTGCCAGATATCAGGGGATTTCAGAAGAGAAGAAAAATCAGTTTCAGGGAAAGGCAAAAGGAGAAGTCATTGGCAAATGTCCCCGCTGTGGAGCTGATGTCCGGGAAGGAAAAGTGAACTTTTACTGTTCTGACCGGAACTGTGCTTTTACCTTATGGAAGAATGATAAATTTCTTGCAAGCCAAGGGAAAAAGATGGATAAGGAGACAGCAAAGAAGTTCCTGTCTAAAGGAAAAATCCATTATAAGGATCTGGTATCAAGAAAAACAGGGAGACAGTATGAAGCAACTGTGGAGATGGTCGATCCCGGTGAGGGAAATGTACAGTTCAATCTGATTTTTCCACAACGATAAGTAGTGTATTGCAGGCAGTCTAAGGACTGTCTGTTTTAATACAAATATTATGAAAGAGAGGACCTTAGCATGAAGAAAAAAGGTAATTTTAGAAAAGTAGTATCTGGCTTGCTGGCAGGCATGACAATGCTTAGTACAGTGTTATCTCCGATGACAGCATATGCAGCGGAGATCCAGCCAGAGGAAAAACCTCCACTTTATGAGGAAGTGAAAGACCTTCTGGATGAAGATGAGGTGGTGACTGCCAAAGATTATGAAATCGAAACAGGCAGTGTATTTGATGTGAAATCAGACTACACAGGACTGGAAATCAAGGATGATAACAAGGTCAAAGTCACATTTGAGGAAGCAAAGAACGACAAGGATGAGGATTTTACGACAGATCATGCGGACACTTACAAAGCGGTCTATTATGTGGAACCGGTAAATCAGGAGCATCCGAAGTACCAGATCAGCCGAAAACTGATTGTGCGTGAGAAAGCAACTGAAGCTCAGACAGAGGTGGCAGGGAGTGAAGCAGTGACCGAATCCGAAACAGCTGTAAGTGAGCAGCAGACAGAAGAAGCGGAGGATTCAGAAGCAGAATCGGAGATTACCGATATTGACGCTGATGAATTTGATGATTTGGTAGAGCAGGCACAGAACCAGGATACCTATGATGAAGAATCAGGGTTAGAGCTTCATGATGTTTTGGAACAGGCAGGAGACGAAGGTGTGGATCTTGAGGCTATGGAAGAGGGAGAGATTGCAACATTTGAAGCAGTTTCGGCTTATTCAGCAAGAAGTACACAGCAGGTAACAATTGAAAAAGGACCACTGTATAGATATGCAGATTATAATCTTGGAACCTATCTGACAGAGCCGTACTATATCAGCTACGGAAGCGTCAGAGCAACTGCGTATTGTGTACAGCCAGCAAAGCCAGGACCTGGATCTGGAAATTATACAATTACAAAGATTGGAGACAATCAGGCGTTAGCAAAAGTGTGTTATTACGGTACAGATGCCGCAGGAAGCGAGAGTTTTTTCGCTAATAAACACACGGATTTTTCAGAAGGAAAAAGATTCATCATTATTCACATGGCTGCATCATATGCCAATGGAAGCAGTGATGCATTCTATGGAACAAATGCTACAGGCGAGGCTTTGGCAAAAGAACTCTATAATTATTGTGTGAATAAGCCGGAAATACCAGATGTAGCGATGTCATTTTCAAAGCCGAATGTAAAGGCTTATGTAGATGGAAATGTTCAGAGAACGGAGAACATTCAGTTCAACGCATCTTCCCAGCAGAAAATCACAATGGACTTACCAAAGGGAGTAAAGCTCCATAATGTATCTACTGGAAATGTAAGTGCGGCAGGTGCAAGTGTAACAATTGGAGGAGGAACCACGTTTTATCTCTCAGCTCCTCTGACACAGACAAAAGATGTAAGTGCTTCTTTTTCTACAAAGATGAAGGGAAGTATTACAAAAGATTATTCAGCATATAAATTGACTACGAATGCAAGTGTTCAGGATCTGGCATTTGTATTTGGAGAAGGTGTTGCTGATGAAAAATATGTAAGCTTAAAGGTGTCCTGGATTGAACAGGCTACGATCGAAATCGTAAAGAAAGACGATACAGCGGATGTCAATCTTGCAGGTGCAGTATTCGGCGTTTACAGCGATGAGGCTTGTACAAAGCTGATCACTCAGATGCCTGCAACAGATAAAAATGGAAAATCATCTGTTACGATTATCAAGACACAGGATACCGTTTATCTGAAAGAAATCACAGCACCACAGGGATATGTAGTAAATGCAACGGCAACAAATGTAAAACTGGTAGCAAGTAAGACCTCAGCTGTAACCGTGGAAAATAAGGAACAGCTGGCAGAGCTTACCATTTACAAAGAAGGACAGGTTCTTACCGGAGCAGATGTCAGTGAAAATGGAACGGTATTTCAGTATGAAAACCGCAGACAGAAAAATGCAGTGTATAACGTGTATGCCGGGGCAGATATCGTAACAGCTTATGGCACAAAAATGTACAGCAAAGGTGACCTTGTAAAAGAAAACCTGACAACAGGTGAGAATGGTTCTGTCACACTGAAAAACCTGCATCTTGGAACCTACGTGGTAAAAGAAACAAAAGCACCGGACTCTTTCTATAACGGTAGCGAAGAAAAGTCAGTGACTCTAACTTATGCTGGTCAGAACAAAGAAGTTGTATTTGCAGATGTGACTTTTAACAACGAGAGACAGAAAGCAGATGTTTCCGTAGTAAAACAGGATAAAGACACCAAGAAACCACTGAAAGGCGGTATTTTTGCTCTGTATGCATCCGATGATATCAGAAATGCAGACGGAAGCGTTGTTGTGAAAAAAGGAACGCTGATTGAGAAAGTAACTACTGGCGCAGACGGAACTGCAAAATTCACAGTAGACCTGCCAATCGGATATTCCTATTCTGTAAAAGAAGATCAGGCACCGGAAGGTTATGTAAGAAATACAGAAGATGTGTATACGTTCAAGTTTTCTTACACCAATGATAAAGAAGCAACCGTATCTTTTGCCCATACCTTCAGCAATGACCGTGTGACAGCAAAGATCAATCTTTATAAAGTGGATAAAGAGACAGGAAAAGCAGTACCGCAGGGAGATGCCACACTGAAAGGTGCAGTTTATGGACTGTATGCTCGTGAAGATATCGTGCACCCGGATGGAGCAACGGGAACTATTTATAAAGCAGGAGAGCAGGTAGCTTCTCTTACAACAGATGACAAAGGACAGGCTTCTGTAAATGGCTTATATCTTGGCAAATATTATGTCAAAGAGATTACTCCGCCGACCGGATACCTGGCAGATGCAGAAGAGCATGATCTTACGTGCAGTTATGAAGGAGATATGACAGCAGAAGTAAAAAGAGAGTGCACTTCCAGTGAGCAGGTCATCAAGCAGCCATTCCAGATTATCAAAGCAGCCAACAATGGAAAGACCGATGCAGAGCTGTTATCCGGAGCTGGATTTACAGTTTATCTGAAATCTTCCCTTACAAAGAAAGCAGATGGAAGCTATGATTTTGATTCTGCCAAACCAGTAGTGAGTGGCGAAAATGGAGCTACTGAGATTTTCACAGATGAAAAAGGGTATGCCTGCAGTATTCCATTACCATTTGGAAGCTATATCGTGCGTGAGACAACAACACCGCACAACTACAAGCCGGTCGATGATTTTGAAGTGAATATCACAGAGCATCATCCAAATGAGCCACAGATCTGGCGAGTGCTTCTGGATGAAGAGTTTAAGGCAAAACTGAAAATCGTGAAAAAAGACGATGAAACAAAGAAATCCGTATTGATTGCAGGAACAGAATTTAAGGTATATGACCTGGACAACAAAAAGTATTTAGAACAGGTAACAACTTACCCAGTGACAACCACTCACAAGTCCTATTTTACGGACAGCCAGGGATATCTGATCATGCCGAAGAATCTGAAGATCGGACATTACCGGATTGAGGAAGTCAACGCACCGGAAGGGTACACAATTAACAAGAACTATGTAGAGATTGCGGTGGATGCTAACACAGCATACCAGATGGATTCTGAGAGTGGAGATGCCATTATTACGGTAGATTACGAGAACCATCCGGTAAAAGGAAAGCTGACGATTTATAAAAAAGGTGAGATGCTGACCGGATTTAAAAAGGATTTTGTTTATGAACAAAGATACCTGAAGGGTGCATCATTTCATGTCTATGCAGCTGAAAATATCTATACACCGGATTATCAGAAAGATGAAAACGGAAACAGACAGCTGATCTATGCAAAAGATGCACTGGTAACAACGGTAACGACCGGAGAAGACGGAAAAGCAGTTGCAGAGAATCTGCCGCTTGGTTCTTACTATGTGGTAGAAAAGACTGCACCGGAAGGATTCGTTCTGAACCATGACAGATCTGATGTCACATTTGTCTATGCAGATCAGGATACACCTGTGATCGAACAGGAAGTGACGGTTGGCGATGACCGACAGAAAGTTGCAATCCAGGTAGAAAAACAGGATGCAGAGAATGGTGCAACCGTGGCGGGAGCTGTCTTTGGTATCTATAACAAAGCGGATATCAAGGCGGATGGAAAAGTGATCGTGAAAGCAGACACACTCTTACAGGAAATGACTTCTGATAACGATGGTCTTGCAACATGTACGCTGGATCTGCCACTTGGACAGTATTATGTGAAAGAGTTAAAAGCACCAGCGGGATTTGTATCCTCTGATGAAGTTCTGAATCTGGATGCTTCTTACCAGGGACAGGATGTGAAGACAGTAAAACTGAAAACAGTGAAAAAGAACCAGCCGACAACAGTTGAAATCACAAAATCTGATGTAACAACAGGTGTGGAACTGGATGGGGCAAAACTCACCGTTCTTGATAAAGAAGGAAATGTTGTGGATCAGTGGACTTCTGTAAAAGATCAGCCACATGTGATCAAACGACTGACAGTTGGAGAGGAATACACTCTTCGTGAGGAAATGGCACCTTATGGATATCTGAAAGCAACGGATGTGAAGTTCACGCTGAAAGATACTGCCGAGATTCAGAAAGTAGAGATGAAAGATGAAGTTCCAACAGGACTTCTAATCATCAACAAAAATGGAGAGTTTTTGGATAAGGTAACACTTCTGGATCAGGTAAAAGGTACTGTGGAGCATCTCTTTGAATATGTAACCGGAAGCCTTTCAGATGTGACGTTCGATGTATTTGCTGCGGAAGATATCAAAGCGGCAGATGGTGTCAGTGAAGATTATTTCAAAGCAGATGAAAAAGTGGGAACCATTACCACAGATTCCAATGGTATTGCACAGATGGGAGATCTACCGGCTGGCAAGTACTATGTGAAGGAAGTAAAAACTGCCCATGGTTATGTGCTGGACGGAGAGCCGAGATATGTTGATCTTTCCTACCGTGATCAGGACACACCAGTTATCACTTATGATGAGAAATGGCAGAATGCCCGTCAGAAAGTAAAGGTTACGGTTCTGAAGAAAGAAAAAGATACAGAACGTGTCCTTGCAGGTGGTGTCTTCGGTCTTTATACCAGTGAAGATATCAAAAATGCAAAGGGCGAGGTACTCCTTGAGAAAGACAGTCTGATCGAGCAGCGGGTAACGGATGAAAAAGGACAGATTACTTTTACGGCAGATCTTCCGGTAGACGGAAAATACTATGTGAAAGAGATCTTTGCGCCGGACGGATTTGTTACAACAGAAGAAGTACAGGAATTTACCTTTGAATATGCCGGAGAAGACCAGGCAGAAGTAAGCTACGACTTTACTTTTGAAAATCAGCCAACCACAGTGGAGCTGACCAAAACAGACCTGACAACAGGCAAAGAACTTCCAGGTGCACACCTGAAAGTGATGGATTCAGATGGCAATACAGTGGATGAATGGACTTCTACGGAAGAATCCCATGTGATCAAAGAACTGGTTGTTGGTAAGAAATACACCATGACAGAGACAAAACCGGCAGATGGATATGTCACTGCAGAAAGTATTACTTTCACAGTAGAGAATACAGCAGAGGTTCAGAAGCATGAGATGAAAGACGATGTGACAAAAGTAGAGATCAGTAAGACTGATATCACAGGAGAAACTGAGATTCCAGGTGCGAAACTGACGATTCTCGATAAGGATGATCAGGTAGTAGAGAGCTGGACTTCCACAGAGGAAGCACACTATATCGAAAAACTGCCAATCGGTAAATATACCTTACGTGAAGAGCAGGCACCGAAAGGATATCTTCTGACATTTGATGTGACATTTGAGGTGAAGGATACCGGAGAAATTCAGAAAGTGGCTATGAAAGATGATACTGCCAAGGGAAAAGTGATTCTCAATAAGACAGATAAATCGTCAGGAGAACCGCTGAAAGGGGTAGAATTTGAACTCCGTGACAGCAAAGGAAAGGTTCTGGAAACCTTAAAGACAGACGCTGCCGGTCATGCAGAAAGTAAGTTGTATGAGATTGCCACATTTAAGAACGGCAAATATGATACAGCAATCAAGTATTATCTGGTGGAAACAAAAACACTGGATGGATACACACTGGATCAGACCAAGCATGAAGTGACATTTGCTTATGCGAATGACAGTACACCAGTCGTGGAAGTTACTTTCAATCTGACAAATGAGAAACCGGAAGTTCCAGAAACACCGAATACACCGGATACACCACAGTCCCATGAAGAGACAAAGGTATCAAATGCACCAAAAACAGGTGACAGCACGAATATTTGGCTGCCGATTCTGCTTCTGGTAATCTCCACAGGAGGTATGGCAGGACTTTATATCTGCAGAAAAAGGAAAAGCAAATAAGGAAACCAACGGTTATGATTGGGAGCTTCTATGTGAGGCTCCCTTTTTCATACAAAAAAATCACAGAAAGGAACAGAAAACTATGATGAAAGCAATGGAAAAAAGACAGGAAGCACGAAAAAACCAGGAGAAAACTTTAAAGAGAATGATGGCTTATCAGAAGAAAGCCGAGCAGATGGTCAGCAGAAAAAGAATGAACCATCACATGATCAGAAAGGGGTAAAAGCGTATGATGAACAGAAAAGAATTTTATGAATATGTCAAAGACAATGTAAAGGAGTATCTGCCAGAGTCTTACAAGGACGCAGAAATTAAACTTCAAGAAGTAGAAAAAAACAATGGGCTGAAGCTTACTGGCATTACAATTCCAAATGGAGATCAGAGAATCGTACCGACAGTCTATCTGGATTCTCTCTATCAGGAATATATCAATGGGAAAGATGTAGATTCTTGTGTTGGTGATGTAGCTGATATGCGTATTGAAGCACAGGGTAAAGCAGAATTTTTTGATATGGGAGTTCCGGACATTTTTGATTATGAAAAAATGAAGGAAAAACTGCAGGTGAGAATCTGTGACAAGGAATGGAATACCGATCGTCTTGCTGATAAAGTAGTCACAGAACACGGAGATTTTGCAGCTTATTATGCAGTAAATCTGGAGGAAAATGGAGAAGGGATCAGCAGTATTCCGGTAACTGTTTCTCTGATGAACGAGTGGGGAGTATCTGCCGAACAGATTCAAGCGGATGCAATGACGGCAGACCGAAAACGTGGTGTCACACTTATGGATATGAATGAGATTATCAAATCTATGATTTTTGGTGAAGAACCAGAAAACCTGCTGAATGAAAAAATGGATATGGAAGCCATGGAAAAACCAATGTTCTGTCTGACAAACAAAGCTAAGATGAATGGTGCATCACTGTTACTGCAGGAAGACATTCGAAAACAGATTGGGGAATGTCTGGGTAGTGATTATTTTGTCATTCCATCTTCCATTCATGAAGTGCTGATTCTCCCTGATAACGGAATTTTTCAGGTCCCGGAATTAAATGCGATGGTAAAAGAAGTCAATGAGACACAGGTGGAAAGACAGGAGCAGCTTTCCGATAAGGTTCAGTTCTGTGATAAAAAGACCGCAGTATTGGAAAATGCTGAGCGCAGGGAGGCTCGTTTGGAGAAAGAAAAAGCAGCTGAAAAAGCGGAAGTAAAAGGTGGAATCCATGGAAAACTGGAGAAAGCCAAGGCAGAGATCAAGGCAAAAGAGGCAGACAAAACGCCAAAGAACAAGTCAAAAGATCTTGCCGCAGCATTATAAAGAGAAACAACGATGATTTTAAGGGGACTGTGCTAAGCAGTCCCTGATTTTATGAAAAGGAGTAACACATGGCAAATAAACTATATGCAATGGAACAGCTGACGGAAGAGGTGGCAAAAGATGTAGCTGCCAGTCCGCAGGAATGGATGCGGTTCCTAAACACGGCATCCAGACTGTATAAGTATACTTTTCCAGAACAGCTTTTAATTTATGCACAGCGACCGGAAGCAACTGCCGTAGCATCCATGGAAATCTGGAATCAGAAGATGTACCGCTGGATCAAAAAGGGATCCAAGGGGATTGCCTTGATTGATAATACTTCCGGACCGAAAACAAAACTTCGGTATGTATTTGATGTGCAGGACACTTATAAAGTGCGGAATCTTGGAAAGGATCCTCAGTTATGGAATCTTCCGGTGGAAGGAGAACAACTGGTGGCAGATTATCTGCAGGAGCAGTTATCACTGGAAGATATAGAAGGAGGACTTGCTGAAAGTCTGCATCAGGCAGCGAAGGAGAGTATGCAGGAATGGCTTCCAGATGCATTGGAAGAACTGAGACTGGATGTAACAGGGACATTTTTGGAAGAACTGGACGAACAGAATCAGGAAGTAGAATTCCGGGAACTGATGACCAATAGTGTCTGGTATGTATTGCTAAACCGATGTGGGCTGGATGCACAGGAATATCTGGATGCAGAGGATTTTCGGCATATTACGGACTTCAATCAGCTGAAAATATTAGGACATTTGGGAAGTGCAGTCAACGAGATCAGCAGACCAGTCCTGATGCAGATTGGACGATATGTTCTGAATGATCTGGAAAATGACCTGAAAACGGTTGCAAAAGAAAAAGAAGTAGCTTATAATGAATTTAACACGTTAATTCGTGAAAGTAATACGGATAACGCAGAAGATAGAGAAGAAAAAAAGGAGGAAACAGACTATGAGAGAGATCAGTTACAGCCAGAACGGAGAGTATCAGATTCCAGATATCAGCCTGGAAGAGACGAGAGGAACAATCGGGAAGTACGGAATGATGAGGAAAGAGTATCTGAGAAATCACAAGGTAGCCAGGTTCAACATTCTGACACTGCAGAACCGTCTGGACAGTCATCTGATGGAGATCGACAGCCAGGCAAGACAGAGAGTAGACGACCTGATGAACGAACTTCTGGAGAAAGATCCGGCACCGGACAAAATGGCAGACGGGATGGCATGGACCAGACACATGAACCAGATCAAGGCACAGGCAGAGGAGCTGGTGATTCAGGAGATTATTTACAGTTAAGTCTGTTCCCAACAGAAGAGGAACAGTTAGGAGAAATAAGGAAAGCGGCAGCTGCATTGGAACAGCCAGCCGCTTTTCTTATTTCCGATGAAGTGGTAAATGATATTCTCCGCACGGGAAGCGGACAGAAAAATACACTGTTTCATATTACAGCAAGACTGATTGAAGGTCTGGATAATGAAGAAATGCGGGGTTTTCTGAAAGATGAATATGGAACTGGTGGCAAAGGATTTACCATAGATGGTCAGAAAATCAGTATCTGGTATGACAATGATGGTATCCGTATCCGGCGAGGGGACTCTGCCAGAAGAAACTTTGACCGCATGGTTACGTGGGAAGAAGCAGCGAACAGAATTCGGGATATGTATGAGGATGGAAATTACGTGGATAATTTGATTTCCAATAATGCCATTGAACAGGAGCAGGAAGAAATGACCAATCTTCTTGCACTTCATTTTCGGGATACTTGCAGAAACTGGGAAAAGAAACAATCATATTCAGACTGGCAGGATGTAGTGAGTGGAGCATGGACAGATCAAGAGGAAGCAGATGCGATTGTCTATCGTTTTGAATGGCTGCAGAAATATATGGATGAGAATCCGGGAGATTATCACCGCTGGGAGATTCAGCATAATCCGGAATATTTCCAACGCTTTCAGGATCTTCAGAGGGAGCGTTCCTGGGTAGACCAGAAATTTACGGTCGAACGTCCGGCACTATCCTTTATCACACAGGATGAAATTGACGCAGTGTTAAGAAGAGGCGGCATTACTGCAGGAGGACGTAACCGAATCTATGAGTATTTCATGGAACATCATGATATGAAAGATGCAGCTGAGTTCCTGAAAAATGAGTATGGAACAGGTGGTTCCTCACCCGGAATACCAGGAGCAGATGCTTCCGACGCATCCCATGATGCAAAAGGATTAAAACTTGCAAAAGGGAAAATTGGCAGTCCAGAGGTAGAAGTTTTATTAAAGTGGAACAAGGTTGCAGAACGTGTTCGCCAGTTAATCCGCACAGATGATTATTTGTCACCGGAAGAAATGGAAAAGTACGAAGAACGACAGGAAGCACAAAGACTGGCAGATTTGGAAGAAGCACAGCAGATGTTAGGAGAACAGCTGGAGCAGGATACTTTGACAGCGGAAGATATAACTGATTTGCGATTAGTTGATTCAGAATATATGTCTGGTACCAGAACAAAAATCCACGATTTTGATTGCAAAGTTAAGGGAGAAGCGAATCGACTTCAATACACATTAGAATATCATGATGATGGAGAAGGTTTCACGATTCATACGGAAAAAGATGATATTTGGAATCGAATGTCAACACAAGAATTGGAACGTCTGGATGTAAAACTCGGACAAGAAGTACTTTATTATCATTATCACAACAAAACTGTAAATGCGGATACTTTAGATGAATTACGGGAAATCAGGGAAGAAATTATGGAGGAAGAGTCCTCGTATTTTACTGCTATTTCTCAACGTGTGTGGACAGATTATGATAAAAAAGAAAAAGAATTATCTGGAGAAGTTGAGGTATCGAAAGAAAAAGAATCTTTGGAAGAGATTAACGGAATATCAGAAACGATTCCAGCAACGAACTTCCGCATCACAGATGATGAGCTTGGACAGGGTACAGCAAAAGAAAAGTTCCGTGCCAATATCATGGCTATCCAGTTGTTAAAGAAATGTGAGGATGAGAATCGCAATGCAACACCGGAAGAACAGGAAATCTTATCCAGGTACGTTGGCTGGGGAGGTCTTGCAGATGCATTTGATGAGACAAAAGCTGCATGGGAGACAGAATATTTGGAATTAAAGACGGTTCTTACACCAGAGGAATATGCTGCAGCCAGAGCTTCCACCTTAAATGCTCATTATACACAGCCGATTGTGATTGAAAGTATGTATCAGGTGTTGGAGAATCTGGGATTTACAAAAGGAAATATTCTGGAGCCGTCTATGGGAGTTGGTAACTTCTTTGGAATGCTTCCGGAGAATCTAAACCAGTCCAAACTCTATGGTGTGGAACTGGACAGCATCAGTGGTAGAATTGCAAAGTTGCTCTATCCAGATGCCAATATTCAGATTAAAGGTTTTGAGAAGACAGATTATCCTAATGATTTTTTTGATGTGGCGATTGGAAATGTGCCATTTGGTGCATACAAGGTCAATGACCGTCAGTATGATCGCTACAATTTCATGATTCATGATTACTTTCTCGCCAAGACGATAGATCAGTTACGTCCAGGCGGCGTGGCTGCGCTGATCACAACAAAGGGAACCATGGATAAAGCATCACCGGAAGTTCGGAAATATCTGGCAGAGCGGGCAGACCTGCTGGGCGCAATCCGACTGCCGAACACAGCTTTTAAGGCAAATGCAGGAACAGAAGTCAGTGCTGATATCCTGTTTTTCCAGAAGAGGGAAAGCCTTACGAAAGAAATGCCGGAATGGATAAATCTGGATAGTGATGTCAATGGCATTACAGTCAATCAGTATTTTGTTCAGCATCCGGAAATGATTCTGGGTGAGATGAAAGAAGTGTCCGGTCCGTATGGTATGGAAACAACCTGTGCTCCAATGGAAGGAGCTGATTTAGAATTACAGTTAGCAGAAGCAGTGAAACACATCAAGGGAAGCATGGCACCGGTAGTAGATGTGGAGACAGAACTGGATGAGATGCCAGAGAGTATTCCAGCAGATCCAAATGTGCGAAATTACAGTTATACGGTGGTAGATGATCAGGTATATTACCGTGTCAACTCTTTGATGAATCAGGTGAAAATGCCTGCCGCTACTGCAGAACGTGTAAAAGGGATGGTTGCAATCCGTGATACTGTCCGAGAGCTGATCGCTTTGCAGATGGAGGAAAACGTCACAGATGAAGAAATCCAGAAACAGCAGGAAAAACTGAATCAGGTATATGATACCTACACGGTAAAGTATGGAGTCATTGGAAGTAATGCCAACAAACGGGCATTTTCTGATGACTCTTCTTATTGTCTGCTGTGTTCCCTGGAAGACTTGAATGAAGATGGAACATTGAAGCGGAAAGCGGACATGTTCACCAAACGAACCATCAAAAAGGCGGTTGCTGTGACAAGTGTGGAGACAGCCACAGAAGCACTTGCTCTGTCTTTAAATGAAAGGGCTAAAGTAGATCTCCCATATATGGCACAGCTGACCGGAAAGACCGAAGAGAAAATTACAGAAGAGCTGGTTGGAGTTATCTTCAAAAATCCACTGACAGACCAGTGGGAAAGCGGAGATGAATATCTCTCCGGAAATGTTAGGGATAAATTAAATACTGCGAGAACTTTTGCAGAGAATCATCCGGAATTCACATCGAATGTGCGTGCACTAGAGGCAGTTCAGCCGAGAGATCTGGAAGCATCGGAGATTGAAGTGCGTATTGGAGCTACCTGGATTGAACCTTCGGATTATCAGGATTTTATGCAAGAAACATTGCATACACCATGGTATCTGCTTCAAAAAGAAATACAGGTGAAATTCTCTGAGGTAAATGGTGAGTGGAGGATTACAGGAAAGAATGCCGACAGTCCCCAAAATGCGTTTGCCTATGCAACGTATGGAACTGAGAGAGCAAATGCCTATAAGATTCTGGAAGATACCCTGAACCTGAAAGATGTACGCATCTATGATAAGAGTGTCAATGAAAATGGTGATGAGATCCGTGTCCTTAATAAGAAAGAAACCATGCTGGCATCACAGAAGCAGGATGCCATGAAAGCAGCATTTAAGGACTGGATTTTTAAAGACCAGCAGAGACGTGAACGACTGGTAAAGGTGTACAATGAACGATTTAATAGCATCCGTCCCCGTGAATATGATGGCAGTCATTTGACTTTCCCAGGAATGAATCCGGAAATAGAACTTCGTCCACACCAGAAAAATGCAGTTGCACACCAGCTTTACGGAGACAATGTACTTCTGGCACATGTAGTAGGAGCTGGGAAGACCTACGAAATGGTAGCGGCGGCAATGGAAAGTAAAAGACTGGGATTATCACAGAAGAATCTCTTTGTCGTGCCAAACCATTTGACGGAGCAGTGGGGTGCAGAATTCCTACAGTTATATCCGGGAGCCAATATCCTGGTTGCAACCAAGAAAGATTTTGAACCAGCAAACCGAAAGAAGTTCTGTGCCCGGATCGCTATGGGAAATTATGATGCTATTATCATTGGACATTCCCAGTTTGAGCGTATTCCAATCTCTGATGAACGTCAGGAAGCCATGTTACGGAAGCAGATTGATGATCTGGAAATGGCAATTCAGAGTGCAAGGTATGAACAGGATGGCGGACATTATACCGTCAAACAGATTGAAAAGACCAGAAAGACACTGCAGACAAGGCTGGAAAAACTGAATCAGAAAGAGAAAAAAGATCAGGTAGTTACGTTTGAAGAACTGGGAGTGGATCACTTGTATGTAGATGAAGCACACAGCTATAAAAATGCGTTTCTTTATACAAAAATGAGAAATGTAGCCGGGATTGCACAGAACGAAGCACAGAAGTCGGCAGATATGTTCAATAAATGTCAGTATCTGGACGAGATTACAGGAGGAAAAGGCATTACTTTTGCTACAGGCACACCAATCAGTAACAGCATGACGGAATTATATGTTATGCAGCGGTATCTGCAGAACAGTAAATTACAAAATATGGGACTTGGACTGTTTGATTCCTGGGCTTCTACCTTTGGAGAAGTTGTCACGAGCATCGAACTTGCACCGGAAGGAACTGGATATCGAGCAAAATCAAGATTCGCCAGATTCTATAATATCCCAGAACTGATGAATATGTTCAAGGAGATTGCAGATATTAAGACTTCCGATCAATTAAAGCTTCCAGTGCCGGAAGCGGAATATGAAACAGTGGTGCTGAAACCAACAGAACAGCAGAAAGAAATCGTAGAAAGTCTGGGAGAACGTGCAGAAGTTGTCAGAAACGGCGGGGTAGATGCCTCGGTTGATAATATGCTGAAAATTACCAATGACGGAAGGAAGTTAGCACTGGATCAGCGTTTGGTGAACGAATTATTGCCAGATAATCCGGAAAGTAAAATAGCAGTCTGTGCAGAGAAAAGCTATGAAATCTGGAAAGATACAGCAGAACAGAAATCAGCACAGTTGATTTTCTGTGATTTGAGCACACCAAAAGGCGATGGCAGTTTTAATGTCTACGATGATCTGAAACGGAAGCTGATGGAAAAAGGAGTGCCGGAAAAAGAGATTGCGTTTATTCATGATGCAAATACAGAAGCAAAGAAGACGGAGCTGTTTGGAAAAGTAAAATCCGGACAGGTTCGTTTTTTGATTGGTTCAACTGCAAAAATGGGCGCTGGAACCAATGTGCAGGACCGTTTGATTGCTCTGCATCATCTGGATATTGGCTGGAAACCGTCTGACTTGGAACAGAGGGAAGGACGTATCATCCGTCAGGGAAACCATAATAAAAAGGTTCATATCTTCCGATATGTAACAGAATCCACATTCGACAGTTATATGTGGCAGTTGATTGAGAATAAGCAGAAATTTATTTCTCAGATTATGACCAGCAAAGCACCTGTGCGAAGTTGCGAAGATGTGGATGAAGCGGCACTTTCCTATGCAGAGGTCAAGGCACTTGCAACCGGAAATCCAGCAGTAAAAGAGAAGATGGCATTGGATGTGGATGTGGCGAAATTAAAGCTTTTAAAAGCGAACCACATGAATAACCAATACCGACTGGAAGATGATATTGCAAGGAATTTCCCGCAACAGATTGCAAAACTGACGGAGATTATTGCCAGCTACAAGGCAGATATCGCTCATTTTTCTGAGCATAAAATTACAGATCCAGAGCAGTTTTCTATGGAAATCAGTGGCAAAGTGTTCACAGAAAAGAAAGAGGCAGGTATGGCACTTCTGGCGGTCTGCAAAGACATTAAGTCTGTAGATGTAACTATGGACATTGGAAGCTATCAGGGATTCAACATGAGAATCCAATTCGACAGCTGGAGCAAAGAGTTTATCCTGTCTGTAAAGCATGAATCGGTAGCTAAAGTTCGGTTGGGGGCAGATGCCCTAGGAAATATCATTCGTATCAATAATCTTTTGGAAAGCTATCCGGAGAAACTGGCAGAAGCAGAGCAACGGCTGGAAACGGTACAGGAGCAACTGGCAAATGCCAAAGAGGAAGTCGGGAAGCCATTTCCAAAAGAAGAGGAACTGAACCAAAAACTGGAGCGTCTGTCAGAACTAAATGCACTTCTCAATATGGATGAGCGAGAAGATACAGAAACAGAGCAGTCGGAATCAAAAGAGAAAGAAGAAAGACCGGCACGAGGTTCTATCCATGAGAAGCTGCAGATTTATAAAGAAAAGAGTCAGCGGGAAAGTGAAAGTGGCAAGGAAACCAGAAAACGGGACTTCGGTTTGGAATAAGTAAACAGGAAAGATGGCATAATTTGGTAGAAGAAGGTTCTGCCGGTTATGCCATTTTTTAGAACACAGGAGGAATTTGAATGGCGAGAAATATGATAACAGGAAAAGAAACGCAGAAAATGCAGGAATATACGCAGGAACAGATAGACCGTGCAGAACACATGGAAATAGAGATTCCAGCGGATGTAAAGGAACAGATTTTTGAATATGCAAATCTGATTGGTGAGGAAGAAAAAGTAAGGATGTTGGTAAGAACCCTTTCTGATGCACTCAGCCAGAAAGACAATGATAAAGTCGAGGAACTTCTGGATGATGCAAAAATGGATATTCAGGACTTACCAGATCCAACCATCGGCAAGCTGGAATTACGTGATTATGGATATACAGCAGAAGACATGGTGCCGCTCAGAAAAGAAGCAGCCTTAGATTATCACAGGATGGGTTCTAAGATTTATTGCTTGGGCAGCGATGGCGGTAAGGGAGAGTATGCAAGTAAGGAAATGATACAGGCACATGAAGGTCTGTTTGGCATGGAATCACAGATGTGGGAACGGATAAGGAATCAGGATCTGGATTATGCAGACGAAGATTTTGGAGTATTTCAGGAACCGATGAGTGTGATCAATCAGGAAGAAGCACTGAAATTATACGATGCCGGAGCAGATATCTATCTGATCACTAATTTTTCGTCACCGATCTATGTCACGGAACGCATGGAAATTGAACGAGGACCAGAGCATTATCAGATGTCCATGGCAGAACTGGAGCGTTTCCGTAACCTGGAATGGGAAATGCAGAAATATCCACAGATTCAGTCTTTGAAAGAGGCAAACCTGTTGTTAGGAACTAGGCGAACCTTTGGTATTTATCAGATCAAGGATGATTCACCGGGCGAAAACTATGCATTTATGAATATGCGCTTTATTGAAAGTCATGGTATGCAGATAAAAAAAGAAGATTATAAGCTGGTCTATGTTGGAGACTTATCGGGAAATATGTCACTGGGAGATATTTTTGAAAGGTTCAACATTGACAGACCGGAAGACTTCCGAGGACATTCCCTGTCTGTCAGTGATATCGTAGTTCTGAATGACGGGGAAAAAGTAACAGCTCATTTTGTAGACAGTATCAGTTTTGAACAACTGGATTCTTTCCTGAATCTGGAAGAACAGGTTCTTAGTGAACTGGCATATGAGGTAGGAGAACGTTACTTTGCTATTCAGAGAACAGAAGAAGGATACGATTATTCCTTTTACGATGAAGATTTCCGTCTGATGGATGGTGGCGTCTATGAAAATGATGAAATTTCTATTAAAGAAGCGGCAGAGGAACTTCTGGAAGACGAAGGCTGGACTGGAGAACGCATCCGTGGAGATTATGATCAGCTGATGGAAAAAGTAGAAGAAATGGATGAGGTTGTAATGGCGGAGATTCAGAACAGCCAGGGAGAATATAAGCCGTTGGCAAAGGTGGAGGAACTGGAAGAGGTGAATTATAACATGATTGATAATGTCCTCAATAATATGCCGCCGAAGAAAGAACCGTATCTGGAATACTTTGCGGCAGAATGCGATGAGTTCCATGATATGGGGGCTTATGAAAAAAGTACCGATGTTAATCAAATTGCTGCAGTCTATGAAAAATATAGGGAGAATCCTGAAAATGCCTATCGAGTATGCAGTATGGGGATTATCTATCGTGATCCGGAAGACAGCTTTTATGATGAGGCTGAATTTTCTATTGTAAAGGGAAATACGGTTCACGGTGATTATATGGATGATATTCGATTCTTTGGAGAACTTCCAATAATTCGGGAAGGTATAGAGAAGATTCATGAAGCATTGCCGGACTATAAATATGTACCCATGCGGGATGTCAGGGAAGCAATGTATCCAGAGAAAATGAACACAGAACAGCTGGCAGAGGCACTGGATGAGATCGCAGAAGCTTTTGATCCGTATGAATATCGGGATAATGTGGAGCCGGGAGAGAACACGGTACAAGAGGTAATGCTGGATTTGCAGAGTGGTAATACGCATTCTTATATTTCTTATTTGAAGGACATTGTAGAGGAAGAATGTGATCTGTCAGTCCGTGCTGGAGTATTGGTCGAGCGATTGAAGTCCTATGAACCGGAACTTCCAAAAGATATGGAGCCGATGGTGTATGTGAATTATTGTGAGAAAAGTGAGTTGGGGAGTCCAAGATATCAAAAGTTATCTGATCTGGATTCCAAAACCGTAGAACAGGACAAAGCCTGGTATGCTGACCGTGATCCAAACACCAACGAACCAAAAACGACAGCACAGATGTTTTTTACAGTATATTATGCTGAGAAGGGTGATAAGATGCTGCACCATTTTCAAGGTAAGATAGAGATTGGTACCGGAAACGGTGGTATCATCAGTCAGTTAAAGATGCAGAATGAAATGAAATTGACAGATGAAAGCTGGATTAGTTATCAGCAAGGAAAAGGTAATGAAGAGTATCAGAAGTATATGGAAGATCTGACGGATATGCAGAATCATGTTCTGCCGTATTTGCAGAGCTTTTGCAGTCTGGAAGAAAAAGGTGTGAAGGAGAGACGAGAACAGCAGGTGACAGAGAAAAATGAGAGTAGAGAAGCTGTGTCAAGAGCCGGCGTTGAAGCAAATACAGCAGTTAAGGACGCAGGGAAAGCTGAAAGAAAGCCAGTAGCACAAAAGAGAGCAATGACGGGAAAAGAGAAGAAACCATCAATCCATGAACGCTTGGAAATCAATAAGAAAATTATCCAGGAAAAGCAGGGAAAAGATAAGCTGGAGAGAGGGGCTGATTTGGGTGTAAGATAAACAATAAAGCCTGGTAGATGATTTTAAAAGATTATTTACCAGGTGTTTTTGTGAAAATCTTAGAAAACAATAACAAATCAAACAACCTAGAAGAAAACTTAATTTTGGTTGAAACTATTCCGATAAAAGAATATACTTATAATAGGCTTGTTGTATCGTTTGGAGGAAAATTATGGATTATATAACAACGATCGAAATGTCAAAAATATGGGGAATTTCATCTAGAAGAATTTCTCTTTTATGTAGCCAGGGAAGAGTGCCTGGAGCAGAGAAAAAGGGAAAGACTTGGCTAATACCAAAAGATGCGGTAAAGCCAACAGATCCTCGAAAGAAAAACAGATGACGTATTGGAGGTTATAATGCTTATGGGAAGACCAGAAGATTCCAGCGCTTGTGCACTTCACAAGACTTGGATATACCTATATGTCAATTAAAGATGAAGTAGAAAGGAAAGTACCATGACAAAGGATGAAGTAAAAAAACTCTGGATGGACAGTCCGGAATCACTACAGTTTTTAAATAATGCTACAAAATTTTATAATTTAATGATGATGTATCGTTGTGCTATTCGGGAGATACAAACTAAACTTGAGGTTTTGGATGATGAATTTTCAGTTGAGAACAATCGAAATCCTATTTCTTTTATAAAAACAAGGATTAAGAAGCCCAATAGTATTTACAATAAATTGCAGAAAATGGGACATGATTTTACAACAGAAAATATACAGACATATTTAAATGATGTAGCAGGCGTTCGAATAGTTTGTGCGTTTATTGACGATATTTATATGATATCAGATTTGATTACCCAACAGGATGATATTAAAGTTATTGAAATAAAAGATTATATAAAAAATCCAAAACCAAATGGTTATCGAAGCTATCATATGATTGTTGAAATACCAGTATTTTTTGCTAAGGGTAAAACACCTATGCGTGTAGAATTACAGATCCGAACCAATGGTATGGATTTCTGGGCAACATTGGAACATCAACTTCGCTATAAAAAAGGAATTGAAGAAATGCCTGGTTATGATGAGATAAGTGAAGAATTACTTCATTCTGCAAGATTTATCATTGAAGCGGATAATGAAATGCAGAGAATAAAAGACAAAATTGGTATGTTTCATGAAATTTAGGCAGAAAACTGAGCAAGTAGGAAGGTGGAATATATATGAAGCAAGATACTTTAGAGGGCAAAGCAAAAACAAAAAATGGGGTAAAACGGCTGTGTTTTTCCATAGTCTGCATTCTTCTGGAAGTAATTTTTATTATTACTATCGTAACACGCTTGAATGAATATGCAGAAATTATAAATTTATTTACAAGGATTTTGAGTGGAATCTTGGTTTTGGGATTGTACGCATCAGATAAGACCTCTTCTATGAAAATGCCGTGGGTCATCTTAATTCTAATCTTCCCAATTATGGGTGTAGGCCTGTATTTGTTGATTGGTTTGAATGGTGGCACACATAAAATGCGTGAGCGATATGCAGAAATTGATAGCAAATTGTTACCAATGCTTCCGGACAGTCAGGAGTGTTTGAGCAAAATAAAAGAAACAATTCCGAAAGCAGGAAATATAGCAAGTTACATACAAAGAAATTCGCAGTATCCAATCTATCAGAATACGGATATTGTGTATTTTGATGAAGCAGTGAAAGGATTAGAGGCACAGATTAAGGATTTGGAGAAAGCACAGAAGTTTATCTTTATGGAATATCATGCGATAGAAGACGCTGAAGCATGGCATAAGATTCAAGATGTTCTGGAAGAGCGAGTAAAAGCAGGTGTGGAAGTTAGAGTATTCTACGATGATATGGGTTCTATAGGCTTTATTAACACAGATTTTGTGAAAAAGATGGAGGCAATAGGAATTCATTGCCGTGTATTCAATCCGTTTATGCCAGGTTTAAATCTGTTTTTGAACAATCGTGATCATAGAAAAATAACAGTTATTGATGGAAAAGTCGGATTTACAGGTGGATATAATCTAGCAAACGAATATTTTAATTACACACACCCGTATGGACAGTGGAAAGATACAGGTATTCGTTTAGAAGGAGATGCTGTTCAGTCGCTTACAGTGACATTTTTAGAAATGTGGAATGCTGTTAGTGAAAAAGCTACGAATGATACTGATTTTAGTAAATACATTATTCATTATGATTATAAAGCACAGCAAACAGGTTTTGTTCAGCCTTATGCAGACAGTCCTATGGATAATGAGCAGGTCGGAGAAGAAGTTTATATCAGTATGATAAATAAAGCTGAAAAATATTGTTGGTTTATGACTCCATATCTAATCATAACAGATGAAATGACGCATGCGTTATGTCTGGCTGCTAAGCGAGGGGTAGACGTAAGAATTATCACACCTGGTATCCCTGATAAAAAATTCATTTATAATATAACTCGTTCTTTTTATCATGGATTAGTTAAACATGGTGTTCGTGTTTATGAGTGGACTCCTGGTTTCTGCCATGCAAAAATGAGTGTGGCAGATGACTGTATGGCAACTTGTGGAACAATTAATCTGGATTATCGAAGTTTATATCACCATTTTGAAAACGGCTGTTTTATGGCAGATTGTCAGGCAGTTGTGGAAATAAAAAATGATCTGATAAGAACGATGGGAGAATGTCGTGATGTGACAGACCAATATCAAACCGGACGAAGTGCATATTTGCGACTGGGACAATTATTTATGAGATTATTTGCTGGATTGCTATAAGAATCTGATGAAACGACCTTTCAAAAAACAGTTGATTTAGAAGTTAACTGTTTTTGAAAGGCCGTTTTTGCTATATCTAACAGTCTGTTGTACAAAGAAGATTTTGCATGGATGAAAAAACAAACCTTGTTGAGGTTAAATTGAGTTTTCCATTGTATTGTATTGCTAATGAATAAGAATAAGAAAAAGAACAGACAATGCTGAATGCACTGGAAACAAGAATATCTGAGTATAGTATGTAAGTTCGTAACAGAATGAAAGGAGCGATTCAAATGAGCAATTTGGAAAATTATATGAAACAGCAAGCAATTTTTTGTGAACAAAATGATAGCATTAGTAAGAATCTGTATTCAGAGTATGGTGTAAAAAGAGGCTTACGAGATGAAAAAGGCCAAGGTGTGTTGACGGGGCTTACAAATATTTCTGATATAAAAGCTTTTGAATATCGTGATGGAGTAAAGAGTCCATGTGATGGCGAGTTATCTTATCGTGGTTATAATATAAAAGATTTAGTAACAGGAAGTAAAGGAAAAAGGTTTGTCTTTGAAGAAGGAGCATATCTTCTTTTATTCGGAGAATTGCCAACTGATACACAGTTAATGGAATTTCAGGGAAGACTATCTGATTGTATGGAACTACCGACTAACTTTACCAGAGATGTCATTATGAAAGCACCTACATCAGATATTATGGGTTCTATGACTCGAAGTATTCTTACATTGGGCTCTTACGATAAGGAGAAAGAAAGTCTTGAAATTCCGAATGTGCTAAGGCAGAGTATGCAGTTGATCGCAGCATTTCCTATGTTAGCAGTATATGCATACCATGCTTATTGTCATTATGAAAAAAACGAAAGTATGTATATTCATAGACCTGAAAAAGATTTATCTATTGCTGAAAATTTCCTGCGCCTATTAAGACCAGATACAAAATTCACAGAACTGGAAGCAAGAGTACTGGATATAGCATTATTGTTACATATGGAACATGGTGGTGGTAACAATTCTACATTCACTACACGGGTAGTAACATCTTCAGGTTCAGATACTTATTCTGTTATTTCAGCAGCAATGTCATCCTTAAAAGGAAAAAAACATGGCGGTGCAAATCTGATGGTAATGAATATGATGGATGATATTAAAAGTCATGTGAAAGATTATGAAGACGAAGAGGAAATTGCATCATATCTGAGTAAGATTTTGAAGAAAGAGGCGTTTGATCAGAAAGGACTTATTTATGGAATGGGACATGCTGTATATTCTATTTCAGATCCGAGAGAAAGGGTGTTCAAAGGCTTTGTAGAACAACTCGCAAGGGATAAAGGACGTGAGAAAGATATGACCCTTTATAACAATATTGAGAAGATTGCACCTAAGTTGATTGCAAAGCAGCGTCAGATATTCAAAGGAGTAAGTCCTAATATAGATTTCTATAGTGGTTTTGTGTATGACATGTTGAATATTCCAAGAGAATTGTACACGCCATTATTTGCGATAGCAAGAATTGCTGGTTGGAGTGCACATCGCCTGGAAGAATTGATAACTACAGATAAGATCATTCGCCCGGCATATAAGAGTCTAGTCAGCAAAAAAGAATATATAGAAAGAGAGGAACGATAATATGGGAGCAGGAACCAGTGCAGAGGAGTTTTTTTTAAAGAGCATCAATGTTGAAAGTATATTTGAATTTGTTGAAAGAACAGATTATTTGTTTCTTTATAGTATAAAGGAATGTGTTGAAAAATCAGACTGTCATGAAGGAGTATATCTTTCAGAAGTGGCAGAATACATGAAATTATCGATTCCAGAAACATCTAAGATGGTAAAAAGTCTTGAAAATAAAGGATATATTATCTGGAAATTAGATGAAAAAAAAGAAAGAACATACCTTGTTTTGACGAACAAGGCAATTGAATTAAGTAATTGTCAGAAAGAAAAAATGATAGAAGCTTATGAAAAAATCATATCGAATATACAAGAAGATGACCTGGCAGTTACACGGTGTACATTGAGAAAAATCCGACAGCTTATGGAAGAAATAAAATAGTGATTAATACAACGGAGTAAGAAAAGCTCCTTCATATATTAGAATAAAAATATGACTGTTTCATTAAAAAGAAGTCGGTCATATTTTTTATGAAAAATAAATTTTGTTGAGGTTAAATTGAGATTGACTTTGTATTGTATAAGTATGAAATAAAAAGGAATCAGGTGATGTACAATGAAAAAGCATAAAATATGTAAAATCCTTCTTGTTATACTGGCAATTTTTTTATGTGTGGCTTTTTATGAATTGCTCGGAATCTGCGTTGCATATAAAAAGCAGCCGGAAGTGTCCAATACAACCAAAAAAGAAACAAAAAATGGGTCATGGAACGAATGCAGTGAAAATACAGAACGGGCAGTAATCATAGAAAAGAATCCAGAAGCGCTTTTACAAAGAGTGCGTTTGATCAAGAATGCAAAAAAGGAAATTATTCTTTCTACTTTTGCATTTCAATCCGATGAAAGTGGAAAATTGATTTTAGGAGCACTGCATGATGCGGCAGACAGAGGTGTACATATTCGTCTGTTAGTAGATGGAATGGAGAGCTGGATTGATATGGAAGGAAATCCGTATTTCTATGGATTATCTTCCCATGAGAATGTTGAAATTAAACTGTATAATAAGGCCAATCCGTTGAAACCGTGGAAAATGATGGGTAGAATGCATGATAAATATTTGATTGCAGATGGAAAGAGATATATTCTTGGGGGAAGAAATACATACAATTATTTCCTGGGTGATTTTCCGGGACATAAGAACTATGACAGAGACGTGTTGGTTGTTTGCAATGAACCTGAGAAAGAAAATTCAGTTAACCAGTTGTTAGATTATTTTGAAACTATATGGGATCAGGAAGACAGTGGTTATTTTCATAACAATAAAAAACTGGCAAATAGAAAATCTGTAAAGAACGCAGTTTTAGAGCTGCAGAATGGCTATCAGAAATATTTTGAAGAGAATAAGGAAAGAATCTGCGATACCGATTATACGGACGAAACTTTTGAGACAGAAAAGATTGCATTAGTGTCAAATCCTATTCACACAGGTTCCAAAGAACCGGTAGTGTGGTATCAGTTGGGAAAATTGATGAAAAATGCAAAAGATCGTGTGAAGATCCACACGCCATATATTATCTGCAATGATATGATGTATAATACATGGAAAGAGATTGCAGAGAATGTTTCAGATTTTTCAATCATGACAAATTCAGTTGCGAATAATGGGAATCCATTTGGGTCAGCCGATTATGCGAAAAACAGAAACAGAATCTTAAGTACAGGAATTGATATCTGGGAATATGAAGGCGGTTATTCATACCACGGAAAAAGTATTCTAATTGATGATGATTTGTCTGTAATCGGTTCCTTTAATATGGACATGAGAAGTGCTTATCTGGATACGGAACTGATGCTTGTAATACGCAGTAAAGATATTAATAAACAGTTGGAAGAGGGCATGATGGAATATGAAAAAGTGTCCCGCCAGGTATTGGAAGACGGAACTTATAATGATCCATATCATGTAGAGCCAATCGAATTAACAAAGAAACGTCAGAGAAAAATATTTTTGGTACAGCATCTGCTTGGATGGGCAAGGTATCTGTTTTAATAAGGAGGAAGGAAAAAGTGTTTCAAATATTGATTGTAGAAGATGATAAAGAATTAAGCCAGCTATTCCAAAAAGTGCTTGAGAAGAATGGATATCAAGTCAAAAGTGCATCGGATGGAGCACAGGCATTAGAAGTATTGGATAAGGAATATATTGATCTGATCATTTCTGATATTATGATGCCGGTTATGGATGGCTATGAACTGGTGTCAGAACTTCGTTCAGCAGGATATCAGATACCAGTGCTTATGATCACTGCGAAAGGTTCCTTTGATGATATGCGCCAGGGATTTCTTTCGGGAAGTGACGATTATATGGTAAAACCGGTAAATGTGAATGAAATGGTTTTAAGAGTCGGAGCACTGCTTCGCCGTGCACAGATACTGAATGAACACAAAATTGTGATCGGTTCAACAGAGTTTGATTATGATGCAATGACGGTTACAACTGATAAGGAAAGTCTTGTTTTGCCTAAAAAAGAATTCCTGCTTTTATATAAGCTTGCAGCTTCGCCAGGCAGAACATTTACAAAACAACAGTTGATGGATGAAGTATGGGGATACGAGACGGAGGCAGACCCACATACGATAGAGGTACATATAGGAAGAATCAGAGAGCGTTTGAAAGATAACCCTGATTTTGAAATCGTAACAATGCGTGGAATTGGATACAAGGTGGTGAAAAAATAATGGAACAAAAGAAAGAAAAAGGATTG